>JANYBR010000320.1 GCA_025360685.1 Pseudomonadota bacterium | reverse complement strand
GTCCGAAGCAGTGAAAGGTCGGAAGCGGATTGAACAGGATGTCAGTCTCGAACAGCGCCAGATGCGAACGCACCTGCTCGACATTCGAGAGCAGGTTCATGTGCGACAGCGCCACACCTTTCGGCTCGCCTTCCGTGCCGGAGGTGAACAGGATCACCGCCGGGGTCGAGTGCATCGTGTGCGACGCGACCAGGCTCGGCAGGAATGTTCCAACCGCGGCGAAGATTTTGTCGACCAGGGAGAGCTTCTCGCGGACATCTTCGAGGTAGATGATTTCACACGTCTCGCTCAGCTCATCGATGAGCCCGTCAAGCTTAGCCAGATCGACAAAACGATGCGCCGTGACGATGCGCTTGATCTGCGCGGTATTGAGCGCGCTCTTGAGCCCGGCCGCACCGCTGGTGAAATTCAGCATCGCCGGCACGCGGCCATAGGCGGACACCGCGAAGAACGCGATAACGGAACCCGCGCCGGTTGGCAGCATGATGCCGACCGATTCGCCGGCCTTCGTACCGCGCTTGAGTGCGTGCCCCAGGGCCAGCGCCGCGCGGACGATTTCCTCGTAGGTCAGAACGCGCTCGTCACCGTCGATCAGGGCAGGGCGGTCGCTGCCATAGCGCGAGCGCGCGTCGATCAGCGCGTGGAACACCGGTTGCTGCGACCGGTTGATATCGAAGGGAACCGTTTCTTCGCCGGATGCGGCTGCGATACTCGCGACGGTCACATTTCCACCCGTGTTTTATTTTCTTGTAATGGAACGCGCTGCACTTGGTCCCGACGGCTCCCCACGGACGGCTTGTCCCATATTACGGAAATTTGGTGCCGTGAACTGGAAACCTTGGGTCCGCTGATAATTTTCCTAGGGATAGTTCGGGTAAAAGCTCAACGGAAGCGGTCGATCCAGTCCTTGAGCTGTTCAGCGAGGTGCTCGCGGACCTCGTCGGTGTTGATCGACGCAAGGATACGCGCGACTCGATCCCGCCACGGGCGCGTTTCCTCCCACACCCGATCGGCCTGCGGTGTCACAGCGGCCGCGATGGGCACGAACGTAGCGGCGCTGATGGGGCGGATCACTTCATCGCGAAAGCGGCGAGGTCCGAACAGCGCCACGCCAAGCGCGGCCAGGCCGACGACTCCGACGACGACAAAAACCGTACGCACCGGAAGTACGTCCAGCAGCCCATGCTGCCGACGGTGCGTCACTGCGCCTTTGGAAGGGCCTCTCTTCGCGGTCCTGCGCGGTCTGCGGGCGGCCATGTCCGTCTCCTTCGATCCCTACGCTGCGAACTATCGCCCCAAAAACTCAATTTTCCATGATTTCGCAACCTGGAATGCTTATATCAGGACAAATGACCGTTGTGATCGACCGCACCAATCCGCCGCAGCGCCACCCGGAAAAGGCGCATCGTCCGGACTCGACCGTTCTGCGAAAGCCGGACTGGATTCGGGTGAAAGCGCCGGTGTCGAGGGAGTATGCCGAGACGAAGGCAATCGTGCGCGAACACAATCTGCACACGGTCTGTGAAGAGGCCGCCTGTCCGAATATCGGCGAGTGCTGGACCCATCGTCACGCCACGATGATGATCATGGGCGACACCTGCACGCGCGCCTGCGCTTTCTGCAACGTGAAGACCGGATTGCCGGGCGCGCTCGATCCGCACGAACCCGAGAACGTCGGCAAGGCCGTCGCCAAACTCGGTCTCAAGCATGTGGTGATCACGTCGGTCGATCGCGACGATCTCGCGGACGGCGGAGCGGAGCATTTCGCTCGGGTGATCCGAGAAATTCGTTCGGCAAGTCGCGGCACGACGATTGAAGTCCTCACGCCGGATTTCCTGCGCAAGGACGGCGCCATCGACACTGTGATGGACGCCGCGCCGGACGTGCTCAACCACAATCTCGAGACCGTTCCGCGACTCTATCTCAGCATTCGCCCGGGCGCGCGCTATTTCGCCTCGCTGCGTCTGCTTCAGCGCGCCAAGGAACTTGCGCCAAACGGCTTCACCAAATCGGGATTGATGGTCGGTCTTGGTGAGAGTCGCGAGGAGATCATGCAGGTGATGGACGATCTGCGCGCCGCGCGCGTCGACTTCCTCACCATCGGCCAGTATCTGCAGCCGACCAAGAAGCATGCCGTGCTCCAACGGTTCTGGACGCCCGACGAGTTCAGGGCGCTCGAGGCAACCGCGCGCGCCAAGGGTTTCCAAATGGTCGCCGCGTCGCCGCTGACGCGCAGCTCCTATCACGCCGATACCGACTTCGCGGCGCTGAAAGCGGCAAGGTTGTCGCGCACGACGTGACCACCCACGCCGAAACCCGCATTGTTCCGTACACGGCTGATCTAATGTTCCAGGTCGTGTCCGACGTCGAACAGTATCCGAAATTCCTGCCCTGGGTCGTGGCGCTGCGCGTATTGTCGCGCGAGCACGTCAAGAACCGGGACGTGCTGAGCGCGGAAATGGCCGTCGGCTACGGTGCACTGCGCGAGAAATATACCAGCCGAGTCATACTCGATCCGTCCGCGCGCACGATCGACGTGGCGCAGACTTCCGGCCCGTTCAAGCAACTGGAAAATCACTGGCGCTTCACGCCGCTCGCGCAAGGTTGCGAGGTACAGTTCACGCTAATCTACGAATTCCGCAACCGCGTGCTCAATGCTGTCGCGGGTGCCGCGTTCGGAAAAGTCTATGTTCGGATGGCCGATGCGTTCGAAGCGCGGGCCAAACAGCTCTCAGATCAGGCGGTGCAGCAGGCTTAGCGCCGCTTCGCAGGTTTTCAGACGAACTTCGGTCCGGCCGATATCGCCGAAGCGGTGCGCCTCATGCAGGATCGAACGGCCTTCGCGCGCCGCCGCGACGTGCACGAGCCCGACAGGTTTCATCGTCGTGCCACCGCCTGGCCCCGCGATGCCCGTCACGGCGACCGCAAGCTGCGCGTTGGAATTCTCGATCGCGCCTTCGGCCATCATGCGTGCCACGGCTTCGGACACTTCGCCCATGTCGGCCACAAGATCGCCGGGCACGCCGAGAAGGTCTTCCTTCGAACGGTTCGTGTAGACCACAAAGCCGCGGTCGAACACGTCCGACGAACCCGGAATTTCGGTCAGGAGGGCTGCGATCAACCCTCCGGTGCAACTCTCTGCCGTCACAATGCGCAGGCGCGCAACACGGGCATCGGCAAGCACGACCTCGGCGAGACGGAGCAGCGGAGACGGAAACATCGCGGAACCTTTTCGAGTAG
>JANYBR010000298.1 GCA_025360685.1 Pseudomonadota bacterium | reverse complement strand
CCGAGCCGCGCCTGCACTTGCTCGCGCAACTCGCCTTTGAGATGCGCGTCCGCGAGAAGCAAAACAGTTGGCTCAAGCGACGATGGGCCCGCTACGAGGCTGGCGATGACTGCGCCGTCCCACCAGATCTTGCCATGTTCGCTGAGCATGATGTCCTTGTCTGCGGCATCGAGCAGGCGGTGGGCGCGGCGAAGGAACTCGCCTTCAAGCCCGCGCAGGGCTGCGGCGCGCAATGTGCGTCCGTGGATGCCTTCAGCGCGTGTGTCCGCCTCGAAACGAAAACCTTCCAGTTTGCCCACCGCCTCGCCGCCGATGATTACGCCGCCCGAGTCGTCCAGCGTCAGATTTAGGTCTTCGTCGTCCCGCAGCCGCCTCAACAAAATGGACGTGCGCCGGTCGACGAAGCGCTCGGTCAACTTTTCGTGCAGCGCGTCGGAGAGTTTGTCCTCGATGGCCCGCGTCACTTCTTGCCAATGTGCACCGTCTTTGGTCCAGCCTGGCCGGTTCGCCGCATAGGTCCATGTGCGGATCTGCGCCAGCCGCCCACTCAGCGTCGCGACGTCGCCATCCATCTGGTCCAGACGACCAATCTGTGCGGCAAGCCAGTCGTCGGGCAGCACGCCTTCGTCACCCATCAGGTGAAGGAAGATCGATCGCACCAGCTTCACATGTTCGTCGATCGAGAGCTTGCGAAAGTCAGGAAGCTGGCATGCTTCCCAGAGGCGGTGCACGGTGTCGCGCGTCGTCGCAAGAGCGCGGACGTCTTCATCGGCGGACAGATGGCGCAGCGCGATGTAGTCGCTCGATGGTCTGGCCTTCACGAGGCCGCGCGTAGGCGGCGGTTCGTCGAGGCTCGCGAGCAGGGCGTCGAGCGAACGGAAGTCCAGAGCCGAATTACGCCACTGCAGAACGCGTACGGGATCGTAGCGGTGACCTTCGATCCGGGTGACGACTTCATCGCTGAACGGTTCGGCATCGCCGGTCACACCAAAGGTTCCGTCATTCATGTGCCGGCCGGCGCGGCCCGCGATCTGTCCCAGTTCTTCAGGCCGAAGCGGGCGGATGCCGACGCCGTCGAATTTCTCCACACTTGAAAACGCAACATGGTCGACGTCCATGTTGATGCCCATGCCCATGGCATCGGTCGCGACCATGAAATCCACGTCGCCGCTCTGGTAGAGTTGCACCTGCGCGTTGCGCGTGCGCGGACTGAGCGCGCCCAGCACCACTGCCGCACCGCCGCGTTGGCGCCGGATGAGTTCGGCGATGCCGTACACGTCCTCGGCAGAAAATCCGACAACCGCCGAGCGTCGCGGCAAACGCGTCAGCTTCTTCGAGCCGGTATAGGCCAGATCGGAGAAACGTGAGCGCGACATAAAATAGGCTCGCGGCACGAAACGTTGAATTGCTCCGCGCATCGTATCGGCACCGAGAAAGAGGGTTTCCTCTTCTCCGCGCGCATGCAGCAGCCGGTCGGTGAACACATGTCCACGTTCCGGATCGGCGCACAGCTGGATTTCGTCGATGGCGAGAAATGCGGCGCCGATGTCGAGCGGCATGGCTTCCACCGTGCAGACGAAATACTTGGCGTTGGGTGGGACGATCTTTTCTTCGCCGGTGATCAGGGCAGCAAGGTTCGCGCCCTTCAGCCGCACGACTTTGTCGTACACTTCGCGCGCCAGAAGGCGCAGCGGCAAGCCAATCATTCCAGACTTGTGCGCGACCATTCGCTCGATCGCAAAATGGGTCTTGCCGGTGTTGGTTGGACCGAGGATCGCCGTGACGCGCATCGCGGAAGGGTGTTGCCGGCTGTTCTTGTGCATTGAATGGAAGATCGTGCGTCCGGGCGGGCTTTGCAAGCCGCGCGCCGCCGCGTCAGATCAATTCGCCTGTCAGTATTTGGCCCGGAAGCTGCGGCCCAAGCGCCCGCCTTTGCCGAAATAATGACGGAAGACATAGAACAGCGGCGACCAGGCATCGACGTCGATGCGGTTTTGCCGGTCCACCAGAGTCGTTTGCGCATGGACGCGCAATTTCTGCAACCCGAAAAAGGACAGAGCGGGCGCGTCGTGGCCTTGATGCCGGGCAGGCATGCGCGCTTCGACCTGTATGGGGCACTCAGCCGCGCGTAGAGGTGTCACGAGTTGTGACTCGAGAGGCGTAAAGCCGGACGCGGCGAATTTGTCGTGAGCAAAGCGGATATCTGACGCGTGATGATAGTCCGTCAAGTCCGCCCGGCCGGTGGTGGGCGCCAATCGTTCGACGAAGCGCCACTCTGCGGGCGAGGGAAAATTGAGGACACATTCGCCTGTTCGCAACAGATTGGCCGATGTTTGACCGACGCTACCCAGTCCAACGACAAACCGGTCACCCAGCGCCCAGAAACTCGACATGGCTGCGAGATTGGTGGTGCCGTCCGGATTGAGAGTGCTCAGCACCGCGACGGGCGTTCCGAAATACAGGACCTCGGGCGTGACGGCCGCGAATTGCGCAATTGCTGTCTGCTCCATATGCGCTTTGTAGATGAACAAACGTGCTGCACGGTTCGGGAATTCTCGTAGCATTGATTTGCGGGCCGGCCGATAATGGCGCGATGACAACCTTCCCCAACCTTGCGCAGGTCGGAGCGCTAATAGGCGATCCAGTGCGTGCGGCCATGCTCGGTGTGCTCATGGATGGCAGTGAGCGACCTGCCGGCGAACTTGCATCGATGTCCGGCATCGCGCCGCAAACGGCCAGCACCCATCTCGCACGCTTGCTTGATGGCGGTTTGCTGGCGGTCAGCCGACATGGCCGCTTTCGCTGTTATCGATTGCGCGACGCCGAGGTGGCGCATGCCATCGAGACGCTTTCGGTCGCGGCCGATTTCACTCCGCGTCGGACGCGCGCCATCGATCCGGCGTTGAAGCGCGCAAGGCGTTGCTACGATCATGTCGCCGGCGAATTGGGGGTGGCGATTTGCGACGCGCTTGTGGCGGACAAGCGCGTGGTTGCCGGCGGCGACGGCTATGTCCTGAGCGTCGCGGGAAATGCGTGGCTCGCTTCAGTGCGCCTTGCGCCACCTGCCGATAGCCGGCGACCAATCGTAAGAGCCTGCCAGGATTGGACGGAACGCCGTGCGCATCTCGCAGGCTGGCTCGGCGCGGCCATCCTGAACAAGCTCGAAACGGACGGTGTTCTGGGCCGATGCGCCTCCAGCCGGGTGCTCAGCGTCAGCCCGGTGGGAGCTGCAATTCTGAGGCAGGATTTTGGGGTCGCGTGGCCGCCGGTTTGAGGGCGTTCAAGACCTGCGGGGCTTCATCCGTGAACGGACAGAACAATATCAGAACAAAAAAGGCCCGAATCGCTAACAGATTGAATATCATTCTTTGTTCTCATGCGTTTAGTGGTTAGTACGACATTTGTCGGCACAACATATTGTGTGTGGGCCAAGTGATGGAGTCAGCGCGTCTTATCCACCGGACCTTCCGTACCCGGACAATGTGCGTAGGTTCCGCGACGGTTACGTGACAGCCGATTGCCCCACTTTTCGCACCTGCGATACTGAGGCAAAACAAGGCCACCAAACCGGGTGACGATCATGGGTGACGGCAAGACACCGCAAATCTGGGCGAAGGCCGCCCAGAAGGAACTTCGCGATCGGCCGCTCGATAGTTTGACCTGGGCCACGCCCGAAGGCTTCGACGTGAAGCCGCTCTACACCGCCGCCGATCTGGAAGGATTTGAAGCGGTTAATTCGCTGCCCGGCCAGATGCCCTACATGCGTGGTGTGCGCTCGACCATGTACGCGGGCCGACCCTGGACGATCCGCCAATATGCAGGCTTTTCGACGGCGGAAGAGTCCAACGCGTTCTATCGCAAGAATCTCGAGGCGGGCCAGATGGGCTTGTCGGTGGCGTTCGATCTTGCGACCCATCGTGGCTATGACAGCGATCATCCGCGCGTCGCGGGCGATGTCGGCAAGGCAGGCGTCGCGATCGATTCCGTCGAGGACATGAAGATTCTGTTCTCGGGTATTCCGCTCGACAAGATGAGCGTGTCGATGACGATGAACGGTGCCGTCATTCCGATACTGGCGAATTTCGTCGTGGCCGGTGAAGAGCAAGGCACATCGACGGAGAAACTCCAGGGCACGATTCAGAACGATATCCTCAAAGAATTCATGGTGCGCAACACCTACATCTATCCGCCGGCACCGAGCATGCGCATCGTCGCCGACATCATCGAGTACACGGCGAAGAAGATGCCGAAGTTCAACTCGATCTCGATCAGCGGCTATCACATGCACGAAGCTGGCGCGACGGCGACGCAGGAACTCGCTTACACCCTCGCCGACGGCGTCGAATATGTTCGCGCCGCGCTGGCCAAGGGTCTCGATGTCGACGCCTTCGCGCCGCGCCTGTCCTTTTTCTTCGGTATCGGCATGAACTTCTTCATGGAAGTCGCCAAGCTGCGCGCCGCGCGCACGTTGTGGTGGCGGACGATGGAGGGCCTCGGCGCCAAGAGCGAACGCAGCAAGATGCTG
>JANYBR010000296.1 GCA_025360685.1 Pseudomonadota bacterium | reverse complement strand
CACCTTTGATGTGTAGTTGATGGCCTCGAAGGTGTGGATGTGCCCGGAGAGCATGAGCGAGATCGCGGCGAAGGTGCTGAGATTGCCCGAGGCGGCAATCAATGTGGCGTTGCCGCCGATCGGGATTCCCAGCGGGCCAGTGATCGCCGCCCAAATCGGGCGGTGCGCGACCAGCCACAATTCCTGTCCCGGGCCGATATTCGCGATCGCCTTGAGTGTTTCAAAGTCGGTCCGGTAAACGGCGACCGACTTGCCGTCGACGCTGGTGTCCGAAGCGCTCGCATTGTCCATCACGGCGATCGCCTGGGTGCCCGCCATGGCGGCATAGGGCGGCAGGTGCTCGATACAGGGCGCCGCAGGATCGAAGGCCGTTGGTCCCAGCAGCCGCAGGAACCCCGGTCCACCGCGTGAGCAGTCCTCATGGTTGCCGCGCACGATCAACCAGGGAGCGACTGCGAGCAGCGGCGCGGCCGGCGAAAACAGGTCTGCGTTCCAGCTCGCCCAATTGTCGCCGAAGGGCGAACCTGCGCAGCCCGCATTGCCTTGGGGACAGGCAGATTCGCGATAGAGATAGTCGCCCAAATGAATGACGAGGTCGGGTTTAAGGTCCGCTGCCGCCTTGGCCAAGCCGGCAAATGGCCAGGCCACCGGGTCGTTGCAGGCCTGCAGGTAGGTGCCCTTGATCCGGCAACCGGTATCGCCGAGGACCAGTATGCGATGCGGATCAGCGGAGGGTGCCGCCAACGTTTCGATCGAACCATCGGCCATCGTGACGTGAATTGACTGTGCGCCAGAAGGGACCGCGAGGCCGCAGATAGCGGGAAAGCTGTCATCGGACGCAACCCGCAGCGCCATCGCAACAGGTGTGGCTCCGGCTCCAAATTCAACCGTCGGACAGGTTCCGGTTGTGACACTACGAACTTCGGCACCGCCGCCAGGCACGATTTGGACCCACGCAGCCCTCGCCGTTGGCTGTGCCAACGTCGAAGCAGGCAGCAGCAATGCTGCAAGCGCGAGAAGGAGTTTCTGTTTCATGCAGCGACTATGAAGCAGAATCCGCTGCTGCCAAGGGGTGATGAAATCGCGCTCGTGGTCCTATGCAGGACGCCAGTTGCCGTGAAAGCCGAACGGCACCCGCCGGGGAAGCTGCGCCAGTCCAATCGGTCCCTTGGCGATGTCGCCGGCGTCGAACACGGCAAGATCGCTGCGGTTCTCGGCGCCGCGATAAATCAGGCTCATGAGCCAGCCATCACCTTCCGCCGCATCGGGGCCGCGCGGCACGAACAGTGGCTCGCCGGGTACGTCGCCTTCCGCGAGCTCATGCACGATGCGCTTGCCCGATTTCAGATCGACATGCGCGATGCCGTTGAACATCACCTTGCCGGTATCGTGCGTATCAGCGGCGAAGTAGCCGTGCCGATAGGAAAGGCCTGCTCGCCGTTCGTCGAAGCGCGGGAATTCACCCGCCAGATCATCGAGCGGCGTCTGCCGGATCGCATCCGAATTGCCTGCGAGATCAATTGTCCAGCGCACCAGCTTGGCCGACGCCGGATTGCCGGGCGAACCATCCGCATTCGGAAATAGTGGTGCATTCGGATATTGCATGACGTCAGCCAGAATCTTGTCGCCCTCCTCCCACGCATTCATGGGATGAAACACGTAACAGGGGTCGGTGTTGAACCAGCGGATTGTTTCGACACCGGCGTTGCGCGCCATGACGCCGACGCGGCTGCCGAGCTCCGGCTGCCAACCGAATGGCGGTTTGCCGCTCATTGCACGCTCCAGGCTCGCCGACAGCGGCAAAATGGGAAACAGTGCGTAGTTTCTGGTTACGATGAAGTCATGCACCATGCTTGCGTAAGGCGCTTGAAACATGTCGAGCCGCGTAACCCGCCCTTGCTTGTCGACGACGCCGTACACCATGCCTGCTGACAAAGACACGTCACCCACGCCATAGCCGAAGAACACCAACTCGCCCGTCTCGGGGTCGAGCTTGGGATGCGCCGTGAAACGCCCTGCGCGTCCGGCATAGAGCACGTAACCACGCGGCCCCAAACTCGCCGGATCGACTTCGAATGGCTGGTGGTCCTCTTCCAGCGCCAGCAGCTTTCCGGCGTGCCAGACGATGTTGGTGTTGGCGACGCCGCTATCTTGGCCGATCACAGACGGCTCGGTCGTCAGCGGATTTCCAAAGGTGCCGAATAGCGCGCGTCCGGCCTTGTTCTCCAATTCCCATTTTGGCGTCCGCACGTACCTGTTCCGGTAAGTAACCTTGCCGTTTTCCACGAAAAACGCATGCAGCATGCCGTCGCCGGCGAACCAGTGATGGTTCGCGTCGCGTGGCGGAAATTGAGGGTTTGCGCCGATTCTGTAGTAGGCGCCGCATAGCTCTGGGGGAATTTTTCCGCTGACTGGAAGGTCCTGGAAATCGTCTTCGCTGCAGATCGGAGCGAAATTTCCGGAGAGATACGGATTGTTGCGGACGGGCGCGTTCACGAATTCATCTCCCGAAACCGTGATAATTTATATCGTAAATTTATCGCATAAACAGTCAGCGTTTGGCAAACAATGATTTTTGCGGGGAGTCTTCATGCCAAGAATATTGACGCAGTCGGACGTAGCCGACTTCCGGGAACGGCTTTGCGACGTTGCAACCCGCATGTTCGATGCGCGCGGTTCGGAAGGTTTTACGATGCGCGAACTCGCGTCCGAACTTGGCGTAAGCGCCATGACTCCGTACCGCTACTTCAAAGACAAGGAAGATATTTTGGCGGCCGTCCGCGCGCGCGCGTTCAATCGCTTCGCGGTAGCGCTGGAGAATGCGCTCGCGACCGGACAGACCGCAGAGGAAAAAGGTGGCGCAGTGTTCCGCGCCTATGTCGATTTCGCCTTTGGCGAGCCCGCTGCATACAAGCTCATGTTCGACCTGACACAGCCCGACGAAAACCTCTATCCAGACCTGGTGAAAGCCAACGCGCGGGCACGCGTGACCATGACGGATTATGTACAGCGGTACATTGAAGAGGGCGTGCTGGAAGGCAATCCGATTCTGATCGGTCACGTATTCTGGGCATCTCTCCACGGCGCGATCGTGCTCAAGCTGGCCGGCAAGCTGTCGGCAGAATACGATTTCGACCGCATCTGCAAAGAATCGTTTTGCGTCCTGTTCGCGGCCTATCGTCCGAAGACGTCCTAGATCAATCTCCGGACGCGACCTGCAGGGCCGGCGCAACGCCGAGCGGCGGCTCTGACCCTGTCAGGCTTTCGCTGACACCGGCTGCGCCAGCGATGGCGTCGCGCGTCGCAAGCTCCTCTCGGATTTCATCGTGGCTCGTTTGATCCAGCTTGTAGCCCCATAGCGCTGCCGCGCCAACGAACATGGTCAGGATCGGTACCACGACGTAGCAGGCTATGAGTGCATCCAGCGGAACACCCGTATTGACGATACCTTCCTTCGCATTGAAGCCGAACGCCGACAAAATGTTGTAGGTCGTGATGACCGACAAGGTCGAGCCGACCTTCGAGGTGCTGGTGATAAGGCCATAAAGCAGCGCGGCGCGATCCTTGCCCATCTCAAGGCGCACTTCGTCGCTGATATCGGCAACCATGGCTCGGATCAGGAAGGTGAAACAGCTCACTACGAAACCGGCAAAGAACATCCCCGGTATCATGAATGCCATATTCCCGTGCGGCATGACGAAGACAATCATCTGCGCAAATCCGTACAGCATGCAGCCAAGCATCACGGTCTTATGTTTGCCGAGCCGCCTTGCGATCAGCGCCCAGGTCGGCGCACCGGGAAGTCCCGCTGCGATGTAAATCAAAAGAAGTACCGTGGTCTGGGTCCGGGTAAACCCAAGCGCCTGGGTGAAGAAGAAAATGTAGAGCGCTGCCGTGATCGCCGGGCCGAGTGCCAGCGCCAGGTCCGAACCCAGAATGCGAAGCAAGGAAGGCCTCGCCAGCATCGTCCAATAGTCACGCAGGCCGATGCGCTGGCGAATTTCAATTTGCTTGGGTTCACCCACAACAAAGGCGCATAGAAGGACCGTGAATGGCGTGATGGCGATGATGAACCAGCCCATCGACTGCACGCCCTCGGCAATGGTCTTGTGCCAGACCGCGGCCATTACGGCAGGCAAGGTGAGCACGATCACGATGGCGATCA
>JANYBR010000281.1 GCA_025360685.1 Pseudomonadota bacterium | reverse complement strand
CCAAGGACGGCCATCACAAGGACGGCTTCACGCCGGGCATGAACCTGCTTGGCAAGTACACCTTGTTCGCCGAAGGCGCGCGCGGATCGCTGACCAAGCAACTCATGAAGATATTCAAGCTCGACGCGGAGTGCGACTACCAGAAGTTCGGCATCGGCGTGAAGGAACTCTGGGAATTACCGCCGAACAAGCACAAGCGCGGGCTCGTGCTGCACACCATGGGTTGGCCGCTGGACGACTCAACCGGTGGGGGCCTCTTTATGTATCACTGGGGCGAGAATTTCGTTTCCGTCGGATTTGTCGTTCATCTGAATTACTCAAATCCGTTCATTTCGCCGTTCGACGAAATGCAGCGCGTCAAGCAGCATCCCAAGATCCGCGCGATGCTCGAGGGCGGAAAGCGCATCGGCTACGGCGCCCGCGCGCTGACCGAAGGCGGATTGCAATCGATCCCGAAGCTGGTTTTTCCGGGCGGGGCACTGATCGGCTGCGGCGCCGGATTCATGAACGTTCCGCGCATCAAAGGCAGTCACAATGCGATCAAGACCGGCATGCTGGCGGCGGAAGCCGTGGCTGCGGCTCTCGCCGGCGGGCGTTCAGGCGATGTGGTCGATGGCTACGAACAGGCCTGGCGCACAAGTCACGTCTACAAGGACCTCAAGCGGGTAAGGAATGTTAAACCTCTCTGGTCGAAATTCGGTACCATTGTCGGCGTACCGCTGGCGGCGATCGATATGTGGACCAACCAGCTGTTCGGATTTTCCTTCTTCGGCACCCTGAAACACGGCAAGCCGGACTATGCGACGCTGAAGCCTGCGGCGAAGTCGCGGAAGATCGTCTACCCCAAGCCTGACGGCGTGATCAGTTTCGACAAGCTTTCGAGCGTGTTCCTGTCGAACACCAATCATGAGGAAGACCAGCCGGTTCACCTGAAATTGACCGACCCCTCTATCCCGATCCGTGTAAACCTGCCGGAATATGACGAGCCGGCACAGCGCTACTGCCCGGCGGGCGTCTATGAAGTCGTACAGGAGCCGGCGGGTCCGCGGTTCCAGATCAACGCGCAGAATTGCGTGCATTGCAAAACCTGCGACATCAAAGACCCGGCGCAGAACATCAATTGGGTAACGCCGGAAGGCGGGGGCGGACCGAACTACCCGAACATGTAGGAGCATTCGTTGCGCATAGCCCACCTCGTCGTCGCGTTCGCACTGGCCGTAAACGTTTCCGCTTGCGCGACTACCGGCGTCTTGGGAGCCACGCGCGCCGAAAATGCGCAGGCCAACGAGTTTGGCAACTATCTCTCGGCGCGCTTCGCGGCGAGCGAACACAATTTGAAAGACGCGGCCGCGTACTACCGCGCCAGCCTCTCGGACGATCCGGCGAACCCGCAGCTTCTCGCCCTGTCCTTTTTCTTTGCCACGTCTTCGGGCGACATCGAAACGGCGGGACGGTTGGCCGCACGCGTTGTGGCGGCGACACCCGACGATCGCGCCGGACGACTGACATTGGCGGTCGTGGCGATGAGGCATCGCAACTATGGCGACGCGCGCAAGCAGATCGCACTTTCGGCAAAGGGGCCGTTCAGTTCGCTGACTGTGGCGCTACTCGACGGCTGGGCCGCAGCGGGCATGGGCGACAAGGCCGCCGCCAAGGCCGATCTCGCCGCGTTGCGCGCGCAGGGCGGCGTGGATGCGATGTCGATGTTTCATCTGGCGCTGCTGTCGGAGTTCGTCGGCGAAACAGAGTTGGCCGATGCTTCCTATCTCAACGCCATGAACGAAGGCGCATCGCCCCGCGTGATCGATGCTTATGGCCGGTTCCTGGAACGCGGCGGCCGCGCCACCGATGCCACCGCGTTCTACACGAAATATTCCACCGACGCCGGCATCAAGCAAATCGCGATGCGAGGTCTGGCGCGCCTCAAGGCCGGCCGAAAGCCCGATGCGCTTGTCTCCACGCCGGAGGAAGG
The DNA here is from genome assembly GCA_025360685.1 of Pseudomonadota bacterium. Lineage (GTDB taxonomy): Bacteria > Pseudomonadota > Alphaproteobacteria > Micropepsales > Micropepsaceae > Rhizomicrobium. The sequence continues at coordinate 9,698 of JANYBR010000281.1, read as the reverse complement.
TGCCGCCGAGGCGTTGTTCGGAATCGCGTCGGCCTTGACCGACCAGAACAGCGTGGATGTTTCCATACTCTATCTGCGGCTCGCGCTGTACATGCGTCCGAGCCTCGATCTCGGCGCGGTTCTGCTGGCCGACCGTTTGGAGGGCCTGCAGAAATACGAAGACGCGATTGTGGTGTATCGCAGCGTCGAACGAGACTCTCCGTACTACCGGCTGTCTGGCGTGGAGATCGCGCTCGACGAGGCAAGGCTCGGCAAGAACGATGTTGCGATCGCCGATCTGAAGGCGCTGTCCGCCGCCGATCCGAACGATATCGAAGCATGGACGGCCCTGGGCGATACGTATCGCAGCACGGAGAAGTACGCCGAGGCGTCCGCCGCTTACGATCATGCCATAGCACTCCTGCAACCGAGCAGCGCCGAGGACTGGCCGATCTACTTTGCTCGCGCGGTGTCGGAGGAAGGCGCCAAGAACTGGAACGCCGCCGAAGTGGACCTGAAGAAGGCACTCCAGCTGGCGCCCGACGAGCCGGCGGTCCTCAACTATCTGGGCTACAGCTATGTCGACCAGAATCGGAATATCCAGGAGGCGCTCGCCATGTTGGAGAAGGCGCACACGCTCAAGCCGAGCGACGGCTACATCGCCGACAGCGTGGGCTGGGCCTATTTCAAGCTGGGTCGCTTCGCCGATGCGGCCAAGGCGCTGGAGAACGCGGTCGAACTCGTCCCCGGCGATCCGACGATCAACGATCATTTGGGTGACGCCTATTGGCACGTCGGCCGCAAGCTCGACGCGCAGTTCCAGTGGAACCACGCGCTCGCATTCGGCCCGGACGACACGCAAAAGAGCGTGATCGAAAAGAAGCTCAAGGACGGATTGGCAGCCGGTGACAAGCCGCACTGACACGGTCCGGGAATTCGCGCCGGCGAAGATCAATCTGTTTCTGCACGTCGGCGAGAAACGTAACGACAGCTTTCACGAGCTGGAGAGCCTGGTCGTTTTCGCCGATGTCGGCGATGTGCTGGAATTCGCCCCTTCCGATACGCTGACGCTCACGCTGAACGGGCCGTACGCAAAGGGCCTGCAGGCGGAGAGCGACAATCTGGTGCTGCGCGCGGCGAGGGCGCTGGCGGCGCATAGCGGAAATGCCCAAGGCGCCACAATGTCTCTCACGAAAAACCTGCCCGTGGCATCAGGCATCGGAGGCGGCTCGGCCGACGCCGCCGCCGCTTTACGAGGTCTGGCAAAACTATGGAAATTCAATGTATTGCCCGCAGAGCTTCAGAGGATGGCTGAGGATTTGGGTTCTGATGTTCCGGTCTGCATCGCGGGCAAATCAGCCTGGATGGAGGGGCGTGGCGAGAGAGTAACCCCTGCCGGAACTCTTCCCGGCATGGCGATGGTCTTGGTCAATCCGGGAGTGGCGGTCCCGACGGCCGACGTATTTCGCGGACTGAAGTCGCGCCGCGGGACCGGAAAGGTCGATCATGCGGCGCGCATGAAACAGCCGGGTGAGCTGATCGCTTTTCTGAAATCCACTACCAACGATCTGGAAGCGCCGGCGCGCGCAATCGCGCCGGTCATCGGTGAAGTGTTGGGCGAGCTCTCGCGGATGCCCGGTATCGAGCTATGGCGAATGAGCGGCAGCGGCGCGACCTGCTTCGGTTTGTTCGAAGACACGAACTCGGCGGCAATGGCGACCATCGCACTCTCGCACTCACATCCGAGCTGGTGGGCGACGGCGGCGCGTATTACTAGCGGACAAGGTCGTCCAGGCTAACACCCAGCGCCTTGGCCAGACTGCTCATCGCCGACACACTTCCCGGTTTAATCCGCATTTCAATTTCTGAAAGATAGGGCGCCGAGAGCTTTGCTTTCTTTGCCAGGGCATTGACCCCGATGCCGCGATGTTGGCGCCATACCCGAACGGGGTGCTCTCCGGCCATGATGCGCCGATGCAACTTCGCGGGGAGCGCGTCATCCAGTCCGCGTTTTTCGCGCGCGATCGAGCTCCTGACCGCGGCGCGATCCTCCGCGTCCTCCAATGCCTCCAGCAAAGCTGCATAGGCCTTACGAGACAGGGTGACCGTTTCCTTCGTCACCGCAAGTGGTTTTGGAATCTGGGTCATCTGTAAATACCACCTCTCACATCGACGACCACGACACGCATCTGATTTGCTTCGTATACCAAACGATAGACAGCTCGCCAGTCACCCTGGCGGAGGCGATAGGTATCTTTGAAACCGACGAGCGGTTTTACGTTGGCATGTTGCGCGCGCGGACTGGCTGCGATGTTCTCCAAGCGCTTGAGCATGGCTTCTGCCGACTTGCGAGGCATCCGCTCAAGACCCTTTCGAGCAGGCTTCTCAAGCAAAAGCTCCATGCGCAACTATTCGCTAATAGCGAACAGATGTCAAGCCAAACAAAGTTCGCTTAATACGCCCGCTCGACGCAGAAGTCTGCGATGTCAGCCAGCGCGGCGCGCGTGTCGCTGTGCGTCAGCGGACCAAGGGCCTCGACCGCCTTGTCGGCATAGTGGCGCGCGCGGGTCATGGTCTCCTGGATGGCTCCGGTTCCTTCGACGTAGGTGATGGCGCGTTCGAGATCGGCTTCGCTTTGCGGTCCACCTTCGATGACACGCCGCCAGAAGACAGCTGCCTGAGCATCGGCGCGCGCGAAGGCCAGAATAATGGGGAGTGTGACCTTCGCTTCGCGGAAGTCGTCGCCGACCGCTTTGCCCATCATCGCCTGGCGGCCCGAATAATCGAGCGCATCGTCAACCAGCTGGAACGCGATGCCGAGATTGTCGCCATAGGCGCGCAGTGCTGCGATGAACTCCGCGCCCCGGTTGCACAAGGTGGCGCCGGCTTCGGCGGCGGCGGCGAACAGTGCGGCGGTCTTGGCGCCGACCACTTTGAGATAGTGCTCTTCCGTCGTGGCGAGATTGCTCTCGGACTTCAGCTGCATGACTTCGCCTTCGGCAATGATCGCCGAGGCGCCGGCCAGAATGTCGAGCACCCGTAACGACCCGGTTTCGACCATCAGCTGAAAAGCACGGCTGAACAGGAAATCGCCGACCAGAACCGTGGCCTTGTTGCCCCACACGAGATTTGCCGCGACCTTGCCGCGGCGAAGCGTGCTGGCATCCACCACATCGTCGTGGAGGAGGGTGGCGGTGTGGATGAACTCGACCGCGGCCGCCAGATTGATGTGCTTGTCGCCGGTATAGCCGCCCATCCGGGCCGCTGCCAACGTCAGCATCGGCCTGAGCCGTTTGCCGCCGGAATCGATCAGGTGCCTGGCCAGGTCGGGGATCAGGTTGACCGCGCTGCCCATGCGGGCGTGGATCATCTTGTCCGTCGCGGCCATGTCCGGAGCGACGAGCGCATGCAGCCGTTCGACCGGCGAAATGCCGTCGGTGGCAGCCTTGCGGGTTTCGGGCTTCAACATGGATCGGTCCTTGCCGGGGAGGCCCGGCGTTTGCGACATTGCGAGCCGTTTATGGCCCGGTCAAGCTGGCTAAACCCCGCACTGCGGCTCATCAAGGCGAGAATAAACCCGCTCATGCGGCCCGTGCTCAAGACCAACAATCCGGTACTGCTGAGCTTCGCCCAAAGCCTGCTCAGCGATGCACAAATCGAATGCGTGGTATTCGACGAGAATGCCAGCGTGATGGATGGCAGTCTGGGCATTTTGCCGCGCCGGCTCATGGTCGCCGACGAGGACCTGGAACGCGGGCAAGCGATTCTGCGTGACGGCATCGCACAGCGGAATCGCCCCGCCGAGACGACTGAGGACAAGTTCCTGGGCGGCCGTCTGACCGTGCGGCAGCCGGCGCAGGGATTTCGCGCCGGGCTCGACGCGGTGATGCTCGCCGCGGCAGTTCCCGCCAATACGGGTAACAGCATATTGGAACTGGGAAGCGGAGCCGGAACCGCGAGCCTATGTCTCGCAGAGCGCGTGCCCGGCGTGACCGTCGCCGGCGCTGAAATCGATAGCGAACTGGTGGGAATTTCGAACGGCAATGCGACCGCGAACGGGTTGGGCGCTCGTGTCGTCTTCGTCACGGTCGATGTTCTGGATTTACCCGTCGACATGAAACGCGACTATGACCATGTCTTTTGTAACCCGCCGTTCCATGGGACCGAGGGCGAGAGTTCGCCCGACGAGGCGCGCGCCATGGCGACCCATGACGATGGTCTACTCGCACAGTGGCTGGCGATCGGTGTCAGGCGCACGATGTCGAGTGGAACGTTCACCTGCATTATTCGCACCGACCGGATCGGCGAGGCTCTGAACGCATTGCCTTCCACAGGTGTCCGCATCTTTCCGCTCTGGCCGCGCTCCGGCGAGGCGGCGAAGCGGATCATCATTCAGGTCCGCAAGGGATCGCGCGCGCCGCTGCAGTTGCTTTCGGGATTGGTGCTGCACCAGGACGATGGCGCTTACACGCCGCGGGCCAATTCGATCTTGCGGGGCGAACAGGGCCTGGAACTTTGAGCCGCATCTTCGGAAAGGTTTGCCAGAACGGCTATGTCGTGCGCGACATCGAAGTGGCGATGAAGCACTGGACAGACGTACTCGGCGTCGGTCCCTTTTATTACATCGAACGCGTGCAGATGGACTGGTTCCGCTATCACGGCGATGCTTCAAACGCCGAAGTCAGCATCGCGCTAGCCAACTCGGGCGACCTTCAAATCGAGCTGATCCAGCAGCGCAACGACGCGCCGAGCATGTATCGCGATTTTCTCGCCGCTGGACGTGAAGGCCTTCAGCACATGGCCTATTGGACGACGAACTATCAGGCCGACTTCGACCGTTACGTATCACTCGGGTTCAGTATCGGCCAGGAAGGTCAGATCGGCGGGCCACAGGGGCGCTTTGTCTATTTCGACACAGAGATACATCCCGGAACCGTCATCGAAATTTCCGACATTTCCGGTCGCAAGGGCGCGTTCTTCGAACACGTCAGGCAGGCAGCGGCCAATTGGGATGGCACGCGGTCCGTCAGGCCGGTGCGCTAGGCATGAACCGCGGATTTATTCTGATTGCCGCTCTGGCGATGACCGTCACGCCAGCTCGGGCCGGGCCGCCCTATGTAACGGACGATCCAGAGCCGACGGATTTTGGCCACTACGAGATCTACGTTTTTACAGGCGGCACGGCGACCATTGACGGCACCGGCGGTCAGGCGGGCATCGATTTCAACTATGGCGGCGCTGAAGACCTGCAACTTACGGCGGTATTGCCCTTCGCCTATGAGCACCCGCGCAGCGGACCCGCACTCGATGGATTGGGCCAAATCGAACTCGCCGCAAAATACAAATTCTTGCACCAAGACACATTCGGACTCGACGTCGCGATTTTTCCGCGCCTGTTCCTGCCGACGAACACCAATCCGGCATTCGGCAGCAAACACCCCGCCTTGTTCCTTCCGGTGTTTGCGCAAAAGGATTGGCGCGACTGGAGCGTGTTCGCCGGCGGCGGCTGCACCATTAATCGCGGCGGCAGCTCACAGGATTTCTGCCAGATGGGCCTTGTCGTGGCGCGCCGGATCATCCCGCAGCTTCAATTGGGCATCGAATTCTACCACCAGAGCCCCGACCAGAAGGACGGACGGCAATCGACAGGCGTCGGGCTCGGTGCCATCTACGATCTCAACGCGCATTATCACCTGATGGCGTCGGCAGGGCCGGGAATCCAGAACGCCGATCTCTCCAACCAGGCGACGTGGTACGCCGCATTGCTCTTCACCTACTAGACTGCTAGGCGCGCAGCAGTGCGGCAACAAAGTCGCCGGAGGGTGCGCCTTCCGGCCAGCTCGGCACGTCCGGCGGAATGTCGACGCCGCGCATTTTCCGCTTGGTCCAGATGTGCGCAACGATCGCCAGTTCATTGCTGCGGTCGAGTGTGCCGGCGCGGATCGTCACGAATCCAGGCCGCGAGCTGTTCTTGTTGTAGATGCGCGTGAAGCACACCGGACAGGCATATTGGCGCGATGTGCGGCCACTGGTCTGCGATGTCAGCTCGTACAACGCCGGCTCGCCCGTCACCACGAACCGGTTTTCTTGATGAAAGAATTGCAGGCTGAAAGCGCTGCCTGACCAGGTCTGGCAATCCAGGCAATGGCAGGCATAGACGTTGGGCAATTTGTCCAAAGTCACGCGATAGCGAACGCGGCCGCAGCGGCAACCCCCCTCGATCTGGTCGGACATGGCGCGCATTCCGTTTTGCGACGGTGTGTTCTACACCGCTATTTTCCGAACACCACAAGACGGAAGCTGCCCGGGCCCATCTTGTAGGGCGGACGTTTGCCGGGATCGGGCGTGAGATCGGCGGTGGCGCTGAAGATGCGGTGAGTCGCCGGATCGATGTCCATGGTGCGGACACCGAACTGGGTCGGCACGTTTTCGAGCAGGCGATATTTGTCAGCGGAGTCCTGATGGATGACCGACAGTTTTCCTTCGCCATTCGGGATGAGGACATTGCGGGTCTTCGGATCGAAGCCCGCTCCATCGGCGCCCTTGCCGGTGGGAACCGTCGTCACGACCTTGCCCGACTTGGTATCGACAACGGCCATCATCTCGTTGCCGCAGGCGACGAACAGTCGCGCGTGCGCCTTGTCGAGCGCAATTCCGGAAGGGGACTCGCAGGGTGCCAGCGGCCAGCGCGCGATCACGTCCATCGTCTTGGTACTGATCTCGGCGATCTCGGACTTGTCCTCGATATTGTCGAAGACGTGACCCTTGCCATCGCTGACCGCGAATTCCGGCTTGCCGCCGAGTGCGACGGTGCCGTCCACCGTGCCCGAAGCAACGTCGATCACTGTCGAGTCCTTGCTGCCGGCATTGAACGTGAAGACACGTCGGGTGAAGGGATCGTAGACGATGGCGTCCGGGCGGGTGCCGACTGCGATCGTGCCCATGACGATCAGCGTCTTGGGATCGAACACGATGACGCTATTGCTCGCACCCGAAGTGACGAAGCCCTTGCCGAGCCTGCCGGCCACGGCGACGCCGTGCGCCTGCGGCGTATCGGGAATGTCGCCCACAACGTCATAGGTCTTGCTGTCCACCACCACGACATGGCTGCCGTGCGTGACGAAGACATGGTGATTGGCCGCATCGAAATAGACGCAATCCCAGAACGTGTCGCCGCCAAGGGTCACGGACTTGAGGAGATGAATGCCTGATGGTCCTGCAATTGCAGCAGAACCGGCCACCGCCAGCACGTAGCCCGCCGCCAGAAACACCGATCTCAGTCTGGACATGCAACTTCTCCCCTTGTCTGTTGCTTGTATCACTATCGCAGCGACGGCCCGGGCGCGACCCTGCCACGCTTCTTGTTCTATTCGGTGACGGACTATAGGTTCCGGCTCGATTTTAGGACGTACGAATCGTGGCCTCCGAGAAGACAAAGACGTTCCAGGACCTGATCCTGACTTTGCAGAACTTCTGGGCGTCCAAGGGTTGCCTGATCCTGCAGCCATATGACGATCAGATGGGGGCGGGAACATTCCATCCGGCGACGACGTTGCGCGCGTTGGGCCCCAGGCCTTGGCGTGCGGCGTATGTGCAGCCGAGCCGTCGGCCGAAGGACGGCCGCTATGGCGAGAACCCGAACCGATTGCAGCACTATTACCAGTTCCAGGTGATCATGAAGCCGGCGCCGGCCGACATCCAGAACCTCTACCTGGACAGCATTCGCGCCATCGGACTCGATCCGGCTCTTCACGACATCCGCTTTGTCGAGGACGATTGGGAAAGTCCGACCTTGGGCGCCTGGGGGTTGGGCTGGGAAGTTTGGTGCGACGGGATGGAGATTTCCCAGTTCACCTATTTCCAGCAGGTCGGCGGCATCGACTGCGATCCGGTGAGCGCCGAGATCACCTACGGACTCGAGCGTTTGGCGATGTATGTGCAGAATGTCGAGTTCGTCTACGATCTCGCCTTCAACGAAGACTTTCGCTACGGCGAAGTGTTCCACCAGGCCGAACAGGAATTCTCCGCCTACAATTTCGAGATGGCCGATACCGAGATTCTGTTTCGCCATTTCAAGGACGCCGAGAAGCAGTGCCAGGAATTGATCAGCGGCAACAAGAAGCTGGCGCTGCCGGCCTATGACCAGTGCATCAAGGCGAGTCACGCATTCAATCTGCTCGATGCGCGCGGCGTGATCAGCGTGACGGAACGCGCCGCCTATATTGCGCGGGTGCGGGTGCTGGCGAAGGCGTGCTGCGAAGCGTGGCTGGCGACCCCGATGGGCGACTACAAGCCGAGGTTCGGTTGATGCCCGACCTATTGCTAGAGCTCTTCAGCGAGGAAATTCCGGCGCGAATGCAGGCACAGGCGGCCAAGGACCTTGAGCGGCTGGTCGTCGGCGCGCTGTCGGATCGCGCGCTACTGTTCGAAGGCGCCAAGACGTTTGCCGGGCCGCGGCGGCTGACCCTGGCTCTCATCGGCCTTCCGGTCCACCAGCCGGACGTCAGCGAAGAAAAGAAAGGTCCGCGCATCAATGCGCCAGCGAAGGCGATCGATGGTTTCCTGCGCTCCGCCGGCGTGACATTGGATCAATGCGAAAAGCGTGATGACGGCAAGGGCGAATGCTACGTCGCCGTGATTCACCGCAAGGGCAGGGCGACGGCGGACGTTCTGGCGGAGGTTCTGCCGGACTGCTTTGCCAAGCTGCCGTGGCCGAAGTCGATGCGCTGGCCGCAATCGAGCAACGCGCCGGTGCGCTGGGTGCGGCCGCTGCATTCGATCCTCTGCACGTTCGACGGAGAGGTCGTGCCGCTGACCTTCGCCGGCGTGACGAGCGGCAACCGCACGCGTGGCCACCGGTTCCTGTCGAAGGGTGAACTCGAAGTGCGCCGCTTCGACGACTATGTGAAGAAGCTGCGCGAGGCGCACGTGGTGCTCGACGCCGAGGAGCGCAGGGAGATCATCCTCCACGACGTCAAGAACAGGGCATTCGCATTGGGTCTCGAGCTGATCGAGGATCAGGGACTGCTCGACGAGGTGGCGGGGTTGGCGGAGTGGCCGGTGGTTCTGATCGGCACCATCGAAAACCAGTTTATGGACCTACCGGCCGAAATTCTGCAGACCTCCATGCGCACCCACCAGAAATACTTTTCCCTGCGCAATCTGAAGACGGGCAAGTTCGCGAACAAGTTCGCGCTGGTGTCGAATATGGTCACGCGAGACGGTGGTGCGCTGATCGTCGCCGGTAACGAACGCGTGCTGCGCGCGAGACTTTCGGACGCAAAATTCTTCTGGGATCAGGATCGCAAGCGCACGCTGGAGAGCCGTGTGAACGATCTGAAGAATGTCGTGTTCCACGCGAAGCTGGGATCGCAATATGAGCGCGTCGAAAGGATTGAGGCGTTGGCCGGTGAGATCGCCGGAAAAATCGGCGCAGATGCGAAGAAGGCGCGCCGCGCGGCGCGGTTGTGCAAGGCGGACCTCACAACGGGAGTCGTCGGCGAATTTCCAGAACTTCAGGGCGTAATGGGTGCATACTATGCCGAGAATGATAGAGAAGATGGCGACGTCGCAAGAGCGGTAGTTGAACACTACGGTCCGCTCGGACGCGATTCTACGTCGGAGAATCCAGTTACAAATTCTGTGGCACTAGCCGACAAGTGGGACACCATCTCGAGGTTTTTCAAGATTGGCGAGAAACCCACCGGTTCGGGCGATCC
>JANYBR010000082.1 GCA_025360685.1 Pseudomonadota bacterium | reverse complement strand
AATGTGAGGGGCGATCGCGGAGAAGACCATGCGATCGCATGTGTCCGGGACCGCGCGCTGTTGAAGTGAGGTCTCTGATGTTTTCCAGATCCATACGCGCCGCTACGATAGCGCTTGCGATTGGTACAGCTACCGTCGCGGCGGCCGGTGTCGCTTTTGTCGGCACCGCCGAAGCGGCCATTCGCTCTGTCGTCGGCAAGCCGCTGACCGAAGCCAAGTCGCTTGCGGCGTCGGGCAGCTACAGCGCGGCGCTGGCGCGGGTCAACGCAGCCGAGGCAGTTGGCGGCCTGACTGCGGAAGAAAAGTCCGTCATCAGCGCGATGCGCCAGTATATCGAGGTCAAGTCGGGAACCGGCGCGCTGGGCGTCAAGGCCAAGTTCGCCAACGACTACAATGCCAGGCGCTATCGCGAGGTCATTAACGACGGCGAGTCGCTGCGCAAGAACGGCGCGCTCGACGGCAATTCCATGCAGGTCATCGCGCAGGCCTATTACCTGCTCGGCGACTATCATGGTTGCAGCCACTACATCATGAACAATTTCGGCAGCGGCGCAGGCGAAGGCGTTCTGCAGCTTCAGATGCGCTGCGCCTATGAGAGCCAGGACAATGAGGCGATGCGCACGGCGCTGGAAACGCTGGTCGCGCGCACCAACAAGGCGGAGTATTGGAGCCAGCTGCTGAGCACCGCACAGGGCACCAAGGGACTGAGCGATCATCAGACGCTCGACATCTATCGCCTGCGCCTACTCACCAACACGCTGTCCAAGTCGGACGACTACAATCTGCTGGCGCAGCTGGCGCTGCAGCTCGGCCTCGCGGCCGAAGCGCAGAACGTCGTCCAGAAGGGTATCGCTGCCAAGGTCCTGACGGGCGATCGCACGACGCGCCTTCTGACGATGGCTAAGGGCCAGACGGCCGCCAACGCCGCCGCCAACGCGGCCGCCATAACAGCGGCCAACGCTGCAGCCAGCGGCGATGCGCTGGTCAAGCTGGGCGAAGATGCCTGGGGTCAGGGCCGCGCCGCAGACGCGCTGAAACTCATCCAGGCGGGCATGGCCAAGGGCGTGACGGACAAGGACAATGCGTTGATCCGACTGGGTGCGACCTATCTCAGCGCCGGCCAGCGCGACCAGGCGGCACGCGCCTTCGACAAGGCCGATGGCGATTCGAAGCAGAAGATCATCGCCCATCTGTGGTCGATCTACGCGCACTCGCACTGATCCGTAGGGTTCTGGAATCGAACGGGGCCGGATCTGCATCCGGCCCTCTTCATTTCGGCTTAGGCTTGGAACCGCGCACGGCGCCGCGCGTCGCCCAGAGATAGCCTCGCGCGTCGATATCGGGCGGAACGTCAACGCCGGTACCGGCAGCACGCGCTTTCAGCTGAGCCAGCGTGAATCCCATCACGACGTCGTAGGTTCGCTCGAGCTGGTTGCGCAGTCTCTGCTCGGCGGCGTACCAGGCACGCTTGAGGCCATCGTCGGGACACGAACTCTCCTCGCGCGCCTCGGTCGCGCCCCAGCGCAACTCGCTGCAATGGTGTGGGTCGAACGACATCGCGAACAGCCGTCGCCGCGCCTCGTCGTAGGACAGCGCGACCGGCGTCTTGTCGGTTCGCAGGTAGGTGATCTGGCAGGCTTTCGCCTCGCGGTCGTAGGTCGCGATCAGGTCGGCGACAAGATTCTGGCCCGTATAGACAAGCTTGGGATCGCCAGCCTCGTACATCGCCACGAAACGCTGCACCGCGTCGCGCAATTCCTTGAACGCCGTTTTCAGCCGCGCGTCGCGGGAAGGTGAGGAATAGATCTCCCAATCGCCATCGCTGCCATAAATGTTCTGCGGCAAACGGTCGGGCTGCGGCAGGTTGTTCTGGCCTGCCTCGACCGCCAGGTTCACCGCATCGGCCCGGTAATGCAGATCCGCGCAATTGGAGTCCACCAAGTCATGGACTTCCTTGACGGGATCGAACGCAAGCTTTCCGCCGGCAAGCTTGGCGCGCACATAATCGTAATAGTCGAGGACTTCGCCGTTCAGCGTGAATGTGGCGTCACGCCAATCGCGGTCATCGTCGGGACGAGGTCTGTTGCCGAAGAACTGTTCGTCCGAGAAACCGGCAATTTCCCTATTGGCCGGCACGCTCACATGGCCGCCAGTGAGCACGCCGTCGGGCGCCTTGGCATAGCCGGTCAATGTCGCCGGCCGCCAATTCTTGAAGCCCGCGCCCATGCCGGGCGAGGCGCGCACAAAGCGCAAATCGTAGAAGCCGCGGGTCAGGGCATTGTCCGGATGGGCATCGAGATAGTGGACGCGTCCGTCGGGATCGACGCGATAGACGGTCGCCAGATGTCCATTGGGGTCGTAGATCACGGTGCCCGGCCGGATCGATGCCGCGGTGATCGCGGGCGAATAGAGGTCCTGCGGCAGTGGCTCTTCCAGGTCCGGGTGGATGCGATAGCTGGCCGACGAGATCGAATCGCGCAAGGTCTCGATCACCGCATAACCGCTGACCTCGCCGCTTTGCACCGTAGTGCGTTGGGCAACGGAATTGCCGCGCGCGGTGTAACGGATGTCGTGGGTGTGGCCGCGCGGCTCGACGGCGCTCACATAGGCGAACGGCAGGCCGTGCTTCCAGGCATAGTAGAAGCGCAGCATATAGGGCAGGTCGGCGCAGTCGGAACGGAAATAGATTCCCTCCGGATCGCTGGCGCGGAACGGATTGCCGGGGCCATGTAGGCACTTGTCGACCGTGCGACAATCCGAATCGCCGATCGAGGTGACGAACTCGCCGAAGCGGCGTTCGTCGGCCGGTGTCCAGTGATCGAAGCGAATCTGATAGAGCGTCGACGCGGCCAGGTTTGGCGCGATAGCCGCCGGCGCGGGCGCGCCCGCACCGGCGGCGCTCGAAACGAGCGCCAGCAGCGTGACCGCGAACATGGCCGCATGCTTCCCCGCCACGCACCACCCCAGTTGGGCCAAACGGTAAAGTACGGCGGGTGTCCGTCAAGCGTGGCCTCGCTGGTTGCGGCGCGATATAAGTCGAGCGTCACTTATTGGTCACCCGCAGCATGGATTCGATTTTGACGCCGGCCGAGAGCGAGGCGTTGCTCCTTTCATTGCGGATTTCGTCTGTGGCGGTGCTTTGCGCGCTGCCCTTCGCGGTTGCGGCGGCCTTGCTGCTGGCGCGAACGCAGTTCATCGGCAAGACCTTGGTCGACGGGCTGATCCACGTGCCGCTCGTTTTGCCGCCCGTCGCAATCGGATTCTTGCTGCTGACGGTGTTCGGAACGCGTGGCGGGCTCGGCGGTTGGCTGCTAGTCCATTTCGGGATCCGCTTCGTATTCAGCTGGACGGGCGCCGCACTCGCCTCGGCCATCATCACCTTTCCGTTTCAAGTGCGGGCAATCCGGCTTGCGCTCGAAGGCAGCGATCTCGGACTGAACCAGGCCGCCGAGACGCTCGGCGCGGGCTGGTGGGATCGTCTCGTCAACATCACCTTGCCGCTGGCCTTTCCGGGGATCGTGGCGGGAGTGGTCACGGCGTTCGCCGCGAGCCTGGGAGAGTTCGGCGCCATCATTACCTTCGTGTCGAACATCCCAGGCGAGACGCGCACTTTGCCGCTCGCCATTTACACCGCCTTGCAGGCTCCGGGCGGCGACGTCGAGGCGGCACGCCTGTCGATCATTTCGATCCTCCTCGCGCTGCTGTTCATGAGCCTTGCCGAAATCGCCGCACGGCCCGCGCGTACCGGCGCATGAGCGTTGACGTCTTTCTCGCGCACGATTTCGGCGATTTCGCGCTGGACGTTCGCTTCACCGTCGGTCAGCCCGGCGTAACGGCGCTGTTCGGGCCCTCCGGCTCCGGCAAGACCACGATCATCAATGCGATCGCCGGCACGTTCCGGCCGCAGCAAGGCCAGATCGCCGTCAATGGCCGCACGGTCTTCGACAGCGCGAAGCAAGTCGATATGCCTGCGCGGCTCCGTCACACCGGCTATGTCTTTCAGGATTCTCGGCTGTTTCCGCACATGAGCGTCGAGGACAATCTTCTGTTCGGCTGGCGCAGGACGCAGAAGAAGGCGGACTCTGGCGAGATCGCAAACGTGATTGCGCTGCTTGGATTGGAACATCTGCGCCAGCGCTGGCCACGCAACTTGTCCGGTGGCGAGCGGGGCAGGGTCGCGCTCGGCCGCGCGCTTCTGTCGTCGCCGGAAATCCTGCTGCTCGACGAGCCGCTGGCGGCACTCGATGCCGAGCGGCGCGCCGAGATTTTGCCCTATCTCGAAAGACTGCGCGACGAAGCGCGGCTGCCGATGCTTTATGTCAGCCACCAGCTCGATGAAGTGGCGCGTCTTGCGCATGAGATCGTCGTGCTGCGCGGCGGACGGGTGGTGCGGCAAGGCTCCGTGTTCGACGTGCTGACCGAACTGGAATTGCCGACCCTGGCAGGTGCGGCGCCGGCCGGTGCCGTGATCCCGACCGTCGTGGGCGAGCGGCGCGCCGATGGTCTGACCGCGCTTGCGTTCGACGGCGGCACTTTGCTGGTGCAGGAAATCGCACAGCCGCCAGGCACCAAGGTACGCGTGCGCATTCGCGCCGAAGAGATCATGCTGGCACTCGAAGAACCGCGCACGATCAGCGCCAACAATGTCCTGCTGGTGCAGGTCAACGAGGTGCGGCATGACCGGGCCACGCATGCCGACGTTCAACTGCTGTGCGGCGCCACGCGGCTCGTCGCACGCATCACGCGCGCCTCGCTGCAGCGGCTCAATCTGGCGCCGGGCAAGCCGGTGTTCGCGGTCATCAAGTCCGTGACGGTCGATACGCAGATGTCGGCGGGATAATGTTGTGCGCGGGTTCGGGAAACGGGTGATGTCGCGCGTACCTATCCTGCGTTGAACACGAACCGCTTCGACAGGGTGAAGTTGAAGATGAGGCCGATGCCGACGCCGATGGCGGTCGCGACCAGCGGATAGCCCAGCGGGCCGGGTGCGAAGGTGACGAAGAGCGTGTACGTCGCATAGTTCACCAACGCACCCACGCCATTGGCGAGCGTGAACTTGAACCACTCGCGCGCCAGCTCGCGCGGCCCGCCCGTCGCGGCATGTTCGGCGAAGGTCAGATTTCGGTTGCCCCACCAGGTGAATGTGGCGGCGCAGAAGATCGAAATCGCCCGCGCGCTGTAGCGGTCGAGGCCGAGCACATAATGCAGGATGGTCAGGAGCGTTTCGTCGACGATGAAACCACAGCTGCCGACCAGCCCGAAGCGCAAATAGGGCGAACGTATGGCGGCGCGAAGGTTCTGAGCGAGGTTCACGGCAGCTGCAGGTCCTGCGGGCCGCGGATCGAAAGATAGGAAAGTCTTTTCGTCGCCCA
>JANYBR010000274.1 GCA_025360685.1 Pseudomonadota bacterium | reverse complement strand
GGCGCGAAGGCGTGCAGATCGTCAAATCGCCTCTGCGCAGTTCAACTGCGACCTGTTCGTTCCGCCAAATGTGCGGCGACACCGATCGGCTCATCGCGGACGCGGCCCGGCTCAGCGATCTGGTCGTATTCGGGCCGGTTCGCTGGCGGGATTCTCCGGAGATCAATGAGGCATTCCTGGATGTGCTGCGCTCGGTGCGCCGGCCCGTGCTTGTGTCGAACCAGGCGCCGAGCGGCCGTTGGCGCAGAATCGCGATCGGCTGGGACGGAAGTGCTTTCGCCGCCCACGCGATCTGCGGTGCCATGCAGTTTCTTCAGTGCATCGAACAGGTCGTGATCATCGTGGTACGCCGCGCCGACGTTTCAGCCGTTCCAAGCCAGGAACTGACGGACTATCTGGCCCGCAACGACGTCAAATTCGTGCTGCGCACAGTCGATGCCGGCCACATGCAACCAGCGCAAGCCCTGATGAGCGAAGCGATGGCGGCGGGCGCCGACATGCTGGTGGCCGGCGGCTATGGCCACGACCATCTTTGGGAAACATTCTTTGGCGGAGTGACCGACAGGCTTCTCGCCAAGGCTGAAATACCGGTACTTTTCGTCCATTGAATGCAAACCATGCAATCGGAGCTGGCTATGACCCATCACTTTCACGCCGTCGTCTGGATCGATCACCGCCAAGCCTATGTCTACGAATTCGGCACAGAGGGCGTGAACGAGCAGCACATCAAATCGCCGGATCACGAGGGACACATCCATCACAAGGCCGGGACCGTCGGCTCCGGCCATTCGCACGACGCGAAGGCCTATCTGACCGCCATCGCGAACGCCGTGCGCGACAACCAGGAGATCCTGATCGTCGGTGACGGTGGAGCCAAGACCGAACTGGCACACTTCATTCGCGACCATGTGCCGGCGCTCGCACCGCGGATCATGGGCGTCGAGGCGATGGACCAGTGCTCGAAAGGCCAGATCGTCGCGTTTGCCAGGAAATTCTTCGAACAAAAGGACCACTCGACGCCGCAGCTCTGACAGTGCAGCGCCGGGCAACGGAAATCCAACATGGCCATTGCAAACATCCTCGTTCCCCTATCCGGCGCACCGCACGACGCGGTCGCGCTCGCGACGGCGTTTGCCGCGGCAAGGCCGTTCCATGCGCATGTGAGCGCGCTGTTCGTGTCGCCGGACGAACGGGACACGATCGCGGTTTCCGACTGGCAGACCATGCCCGAGGTGGTGCAACAGATCGCAGACGTTCGTTCGCGCACGACCAACCAGTTGAAGGAGAATGCGCGCGGAACATTCGCTGCCGGCGTGCTTCAGGCCCATGTCAAAGTCGCACCGATGGCGCAGAAATCGGATTGCGTGACTGCATCCTGGCGCGAGGAGACCGGACGACTGTCACGGGTTATCGCCGCCAATACGTTTTTCGCGGACCTGGTCGTCTTCCCGCCCTCGGCGGGAGCGAAAGACGCCGAGCTGCACGACGCCTTCATACATACCTTGCTCAAAGCCGAACGGCCGGTGCTGTTGTCGCCGCAGGCGGCGCCGGAAACTGTTGGAGCCAAGGTCGCGGTCGGATGGGACGATGGGCTTGCCGCCTCACACGCCGTGGTGGCCGCTCTGCCGTTCCTGGAAGCATCCGGCAAAGTGGAACTGCTTTGCGTCCGGAAGGGATCTGCGTCCGAATTTGAACTGGCCGACGTCAGGGAGTATCTGGCGCTGCATGGCGTGACCGCCACTGACCGCCTGATCGCAAGGACCGCGCGACCGGTTGGCGAGATCTTGCTCGATTCGGCCACGGGATGCGACCTGATCGTGGTCGGCGGCTACGGCCACAGCCGTACCTTCGAATCCGTATTCGGCGGCGTGACCGACCACATCGCCTCGCACGCGAGAATTCCGATTCTGATGGTGCATTAGGTCTCAGTAAGTCGCGCATTACGCATCCGTGGCGGGTTATCGGTGGCGCCTGCGGGTCTCTCACGACCCGCCGAGGGTTAAGTTTCATGCCCTGGCCATGCCTCGGCGCCAATCGCTGGCGGCCTGGACATCCTGACGGTCAGTAGACGCTTCGGTCACGCGTCCCCCGTCATCACCTTGACGGTGTATGTTCATTTGTTTGAAAAGACTGTTGCTACGGCTGCGTCCGCCAGCGAAACGGCAATGCAGAAGGGTCGCCGGCGCGATTGATATGGTGTGCGGTGCCAAATTCCTGGTTTGAACCGCGCTCGTTCGTGGTAGGTGTTTGAATAGCCTAGACGGAGCTGTGGCCGAGAGGCTGAAGGCGGCGGTTTGCTAAACCGTTATACGGTCAAAAGCCGTATCGAGGGTTCGAATCCCTCCGGCTCCGCCATT
>JANYBR010000267.1 GCA_025360685.1 Pseudomonadota bacterium | reverse complement strand
GTCCGCCCTTGTATCGAGAGCAAGGACCGCTATCTCCTCCTTGTGTGGTGGAGCACGGTGGAGGCGCACACGGTCGGATTCCGGCAGTCGGCGCGCTATGCGCAATGGCGCGAGGCCTTGCACGCCTTCTACGAGCCATTCCCGACGGTGCAGCATTACGGTGCGCCGCTCTGAGCGAGGAGATTTGGGATGATCTATCTGCTGGCGGTCTTCTGCTCGCCCTTGGCCCTGCTGCTGGCCGGCAGGCCGATCTCGGCGCTTTTCAACCTGATCCTGTACATCCTGGCCATCGCGTTCTGGATCACGATCATCTTCTTTCACGCCGGATTTGTACTGTGGGCCATCGCATTCATTCACGCCGTGCTGGCCATCAACAATGATCGCGAAGAACGCCGCGCGCGGCGCATCGTCGCCGCAATGCGCGGGCACCAGTAACGCTGTCAGGGAGCGAAGGACGAGCGCGCCTTCACGCCCCAGTGGCCGTTTTCGCAGGTGATGACGTAGACCGAGTCGAAGCCGCCGATCACGCTGCCGTCCTTGCGATAGCGCGTGAAGCGCGTGTCGATATGCACCTTGTCGGCGCCGGCATGGATGACATGGCGCCGTTCCCAGGCAGAGTGGTCCCACTCGGCGAGCGCGCCCGTGGTGAAACGCTCTGGCTTCATGTCGCCCTTGTTCAGCGTGACGAGCGTGTTCGACGCGAGGCGCACGGAGGGAAAATTGAACGTTGCTTCGAACGCCGGAATATCGCGCGCGTTGAACGCGGACATGAACTCGTCGAGGACGTTTTGGGCGGCGGTGATGGAGGACTGATGGTCTGTCATTGGCTCTCCTTGTCATCCCCGCCGAGCGGCGCGGAAGCGATGCGAGGGGAAGGGAACCCAGGTGGTAAAGTGAACTCTGAACGAATGGAGAAAATCTCAGAGTCAAAACTCATCGAAACCGCGCGTACCTCACCACCTGGGTCCCCTTCCCCTCACGGCTTCGCCGCTCGGCCGGGGATGACACCGTGGTCTAAACGCTCTCTTCGGCCTTCGGTTTCTTCTTCGGCGGAGGCAGGGCCTTGGGCTTGGCATCGCGAGCGGTGACGAATTCGAATGCCAGCTTGTCGTTCTCGCGGTCGAGCAGCACGCGCACCGTACCGCCTTCCTTGAGCTTGCCGAACAGGATCTCGTCCGCCAGCGGCTTCTTGAGATGCTCCTGGATAACGCGCGCCAGCGGCCTAGCCCCGAACGCGTCGTCATAGCCTTTCTCGCCAAGCCAGCGCGTGGCTTCTGGCGTCAGGTCGAACGTCACGTCGCGGTCGGTAAGCTGGGCCTCAAGTTCGAGCACGAACTTTTCGACCACGCGGTCGATCGTCTCGCGGCCAAGCGAGGCGAAGGTGATCGTGGCATCGAGGCGATTGCGAAATTCGGGCGTGAACTGCTTCTTGATCGCCTCCTCGTCCTCGCCTTCGCGCTTGCCCCGTCCGAAGCCGATGGCTTCTTTCGCGGCATCCGAGGCGCCTGCATTGGTCGTCATGATGAGGACAACATTGCGGAAATCGATCTTCTTGCCGTTGTGATCGGTCAGCTTGCCGTGATCCATGACCTGCAGAAGGATGTTGAACAGGTCCGGATGGGCCTTTTCGACCTCGTCGAGCAGCAGCACGCAATGCGGATGCTGGTCGACTCCATCGGTGAGCAACCCGCCCTGGTCGAATCCGACATAGCCCGGCGGCGCGCCGATCAGGCGGCTGACGGTGTGGCGTTCCATGTACTCGGACATGTCGAAGCGCAGCAATTCGACGCCAAGCGTCTTGGCGAGCTGCTTGGCCGCTTCGGTCTTGCCCACGCCGGTCGGGCCCGAGAACAGGTAGGAACCGATCGGCTTTTCCGGCGAGCGAAGGCCGGCGCGCGCCAGCTTGATGGCCGATGCCAGCGCGTGCAGCGCCTTTTCCTGACCGAACACGGCCTGCTTGAGATCGTCTTCGAGCGTACGGAGCGCTTCCGTGTCGTCCTTGGACACGGATTTTGGAGGAATGCGCGCCATGGTGGCGACCACATCCTCGACTTCCTTCACGCCAATGACTTTCTTGCGTTTCGATTCGATCACGAGCATCTGCGAGGCGCCAACTTCGTCGATCACGTCGATGGCCTTGTCCGGCAGCTTGCGGTCGTTGATGTACTTTGCCGAGAGCTCCACCGCCGCCTTGATGGCGTCGGTGGTATAGCGGACTTTGTGGAACTCCTCGTAGTAGGGCTTGATACCCATCATGATCTTGATCGTGTCCGGGATGGTCGGCTCCACCACGTCGATCTTCTGGAAGCGGCGCACCAGCGCGCGGTCCTTCTCGAAATACTGGCGGTATTCCTTGTAGGTGGTCGAGCCCATGCAGCGCAGTGCGCCCGCCTGCAGCGCGGGCTTCAGCAGGTTCGACGCATCCATGGCGCCGCCGGAGGTTGCCCCGGCGCCGATGACGGTGTGGATCTCGTCGATGAAGAGGATGGCATGCGGGTTGTCGACGAGCTGCTTCAGCACTGCCTTGAGGCGCTGCTCGAAGTCGCCGCGGTACTTGGTGCCGGCGAGCAGGGCGCCCATATCGAGGGAGTACACGGTGCTCTTCTCGAGCAGCTCGGGCACGTTGTTCTCGACGATGCGCCGCGCGAGCC
>JANYBR010000265.1 GCA_025360685.1 Pseudomonadota bacterium | reverse complement strand
GGCCTTCATCACTCACGCGGCATGGCTGGATCAGGGTTTCCCCCATTGTCCAAGATTCCCAACTGCTGCCTCCCGTAGGAGTCTGGGCCGTGTCTCAGTCCCAGTGTGGCTGATCTTCCTCTCAGAACAGCTATCGATCGTTGCCTTGGTGAGCCATTACCTCACCAACTAGCTAATCGAACGCGGGCTAATCCTTTGGCGATAAATCTTTCTCCGTAAGGACACATTCGGTATTAGCGCAAGTTTCCCTGCGTTGTTCCGAACCAAAAGGTATATTCCCACGTGTTACGCACCCGTCCGCCGGTGACGTATTGCTACGTCCCCTAGACTTGCATGTTTGAGGCCTGCCGCCAGCGTTCGTTCTGAGCCAGGATCAAACTCTCAAGTTATGATCCTGAACTCTCGCTGACTCAATTCTCGCGTTTGTTCGCAAAACTGATTGACTAGGGTTTGATTGCTTCGGTGCCGTCACAGCTCCGAAACAACCGAACATTTAACAATTTCGTCTTGCAGAAGAACGCGAGCTTTATCAACGAAAGCTCGATTAGTTAACTCCAAGACATGCGTCTTGAAGCGTAGCTGGCCGAGCCGCCGCCCACGTTCCCCTTCCTGTCATCACAATGTCAAAGAGCCCCGCCGGAAGGCGGAATAACCATCTTCCGTCAGAAACAACGCCGACCGCAAGCACGTTGCCCGCGTTCGGCGTGGGCGCGGTGTATAGGCGGGCGCCGGGGGCGTGTCAAACGGTAAAACGCCCTGAAAATAAGGAATTTTTCGAGAGGTTGTGGAGCAAAGCCGCGCCGCTTGCGGGTTTCCGAAGGACCCCTCGCTTCACACTATATATAGCGGCGTTTGCACGCTTCGACCCCCCAGCCGCGGAAAGGCTGGCTTCGCTGCCTCGCATCGCTTCAAATGTGCGGGGAAAACAGATGCGCGGGCAGCGATGAGTGAGGTCAGCGGCACGGTCGAACAGGGATACGAAGCGGTGCGCGAGGGTTTCGCGGCCGGCCAGGCGGCGGACGAAGGCGGCGCGCAGCTGTGCATCTACCGGCACGGCAAGAAGGTCGTCGACCTGTGGTGCGGGCGCGACAAGATCAATGACCGTCCGTATACGGATCAGACCATCACCGTGATGATGTCGTGCAGCAAGGGCGCGGTCGCCACCGCCGCGCACATGCTGAGCGAGCGCGGGCTTCTGGATCTCGATGCGCCGGTGACGACGTACTGGCCCGAGTTCGGCCAAGCCGGAAAGCAGGACATTCCGGTTTCCGATCTTCTGTCGCATCGCGTCGGCCTGTCAGGCTTTGAACCGGACAGCGGCGTCGGACCGCGCGAACTGCTCGACTGGAATCGCAGCACCTGCGTGCTGGCCGCAATGGCGCCGCTGTGGCAGCCGGGCTCCGCCTACATGTACCACGCGGTGACCTACGGCTATCTCGTCGGCGAAGTCATCCGCCGCGTTTCGGGAAAGACGCCGGGCCGCTTCATTGCCGACGAAATAGCCAAGCCGCTCGACCTCGAACTGTGGATCGGCCTGCCGCAATCTCAGGAACATCGCGTCGCGCCGCATTTCAGCGACCGGCCGGCACTGACTCTTGAGCAGTGGAAACAGTTGATGGCGGGCTTCGGCATCGACATCAACTCGCGTCTCGCGCAAACCATGGTTCACGGACTGATCGGCACAGACGAAGCGATCCAGATCATGCGCTCTCGCGAGGGCCATGCCGCCGAGATTCCGGCCGGCAACATGATCGGTAACGCGGCATCGCTGGCGCGCATGTATGCCGCCACCATCGGCGACGTGGATGGCGTGCGCCTTCTCAAGCGCGAGACGATGGAGCGCGCGCGCAAATGGCAGACGAGCGGCCTCGCGGCGCCGGGCGATTTCGCCAAGCTGCCCAATCCCGATCCGCAGCGTCTGGCGCTCGGCTACGAGCTCAACCGCCGCGCCGAACCGATGCTGGGCGAAGGCTCGTTCGGCCATGCCGGCGCCGGCGGGCGCATGGGGTTTGCCCATCCCGAGAGCGGCATCGCACTCGGCTATGTCTGCAACAACATGCTGTGGGACGGAATCCGCGGGCCGGACGATCGCTGGGTGCCGTGGACCAAGGCACTGAATGATATTGTGGCAATCTAGCGCGAGCGCCATTTCTCGCGCTCGAGTCGAGCTCTCATCCTTCGACACTTCGGAGCGACAGCGACGAAGCAGGATGAGGTACTTCTAACGCCCCTCACCCTGAGCCTGTCGAAGGGC
>JANYBR010000240.1 GCA_025360685.1 Pseudomonadota bacterium | reverse complement strand
AAAAAGTGTGACGAAGCAGTAAGCGAGGAGGTACAGGATCACTGCGGCCCGTAGCGCCTGCGGCCCGCCCAGGAGAACGGCTTGCGCGGTGCGCACCAGGCGCCGGCCGAAGATGGTCCAGATAGCGAGACCGATCAGAGTACCGGCGATCTCCGCCACGATGTCGTTCAGCGACACCGTGCGCGGCGCCGCCCAGATCTGAAGAAACTCGACACCGATTGCCAACAGCGTCCCGAGTATGGCGGTGGCGAGCATGGCCAGGGCCAGGCTGCGTGCGCTGAGCGCTCCGCAAACGAGGAACCCGAACGGCAAATAGAGCACGAGATTGGCGACCCAGTCGGCGCGGCTGCCGACACCGATGTCGAGCCATGGAATGTGAGTGAATTGGTCGATCGCCTGGTCCCAGCTGGCGGCGCGATACTCGAACGGCACCAGGCTGCCATAGACGATCAGGAATATGACCAGCAGGCCGAGCCGCAGTAGCGCGCGGTAAGGAAACGCCAAATCGTTGGGGTTCACCTGCTGACTTGGGCTCCGCATCGTGCGTTCGGGACGTGATTCCGTAGGCGTGGCTGAGCCTACTACACGGCCGCTAGCCTCACTAGGCAATGACGTGGTTGTGGTGAACTCGGATCGGTGACTTGTGCCCGATCAAAAAAAGTCCGGCGAACCCTTCGGTCCGCCGGACATGCGCGAGCGCGCGATGGGGGAGTGCGCCCGGCTTACAGACCCAGTTTCAATCGTGTGACAAACGTGGCGGCGTTGCGTCCGGTCTGGCCTCCGACATCCATCTGGTAGGCGGCATCGGTCTGCAACGACAGACGTCCTTCCAGGAACGATTTGGTGTAGCCGACTTCCAGATCGGTTTCCGGCGTGCCTTCGGCGAAGGCAACACCGGCATGGCTGATCGTGAGGTTTCCGGCATCGTCCACAGCGGTGGCCGCGGTCAGCGTTCCGTTGCCGCTATAGATGTGCATCGGCCGGGTGATGGCGAAGCCCAGCGAGTCGTCGCCGAACACATTGCGTGTCGCCACGGCGATACCGTAGGAGCGGCTGCGCAGCGCGCTGGCAGCGGTGAGCAAGCCATTCGATTGCAGATCGAGATGGGTCAGGCCCTCGCCATACGAGACCGTGGCCAGCCAATTGGCTCCGAGCCCGATGCGCATCGATGCATCGATGGCGGAGGTACTGGCCGAATGCGCGACGTTAAGCGCGCCCGAACCGGTGCCGCCGAGCACGCCATTGTGTTCGTCGGTTTGCGATGCGACTACACCCAGGCCGCCCCAGTCGGCAAAGTTCCACGACACGCCCATGATCGCTGCATTGGCAGCGCGCTGTTCGAACGGCGCGGCCTGATGATGCATGTCGTAGTAGGCGAGCAGGTCGTTGGCAGGCAGAACCGACTGCTGGCCGTTGGGCGTCATCCAGGTGAAACCGGTACGAACGTTGAGGCCATCGGCCACTTTGATCGTCGTGCCCACATAGTTTCCGCCGTCGGTCAACGAAGCGTAAGGCGAATTCACCGCCGAAGCCGACAGATAGAGTCCCGAATAAGCCTGGCTTGAATTGGCGTCAAACTCGTTGATCCGGCCGGCCAGATGCAGCTTGTAGCCCATGTCGAAGCTCAGATCTTCGCTGGGCGAGGCACTGATCGCCAAATTGGACATGTAACCCTGCACCACGTCGCGGCTCGCCGGACTGGCGGCGAACACCGCCGGTGTCGTCACCCTGTCAACGAGACCGGACATCGTAACGAGGCCGAGTTGTGGCGAGTAGCCGGCGCTCGTAATCGCTTGATAGCCGCTCGAGACAGTGCCCGGCGCGCTCGAGCTGGTGAGCAGCTGATCGAGCATGACAAATCCCGAAATGTCGAAGCCTTCGCTGCTGACGCCCTTTGTCAGGTCGGCGCTATAGGTTCGGCCATAGCCGTCGACCGCGACCACTTTCTTCAGGAACGAACTTTGACTCAAGCCGGAACTCAGCGCGCCGCTCATTGAAATATCGTTGATGCTGTTGGACGAGCGGCCATTCGACTTCGGTGGAGTCGAGCCGCCGGTGGAGGTCGTCGTTGTCGTTGTCGTGGTGCCTGTAACCGTAGTTCCGCTGGTCACCACGCTCGTCGTGCCGGACGGCTGGAGAGCCGTGGCGAGATCGACCAAACCCTTGCCGTATACCGGATCCGGTCCGGGAGCGCCCAGGTCGATCGCGGTGCCAAAGATGATGCTGGCGACCTGCGGCATCGTCAGATACGGCCACAGGCCTTTGATGTCGGCCGCAACGCCGCTGACATACGGTGTGGCCATCGAGGTTCCCGACATGGTGGCATAGCCGCCGCCGCCGACGGACGACGTAATCGCATAGCCCGGGGCAACCACGAAGTAATTCTGCATGCAATAGGTTCCAGAGCTCTGCATCAGGCAGGTAGCGCCTGGAGTCTGGCTGAAATATGCGATGTGGTTGGTGGCATCCAGCGCACCGACGACGATCAGCGAGCCGCGAACGCCATCATAGAGTGCGGCGCCGCCGAGGAAGCCGCTCACCGGTTTGGCGTTGCCGCCATTGCCCGCAGCGACCACGAGCAGGGCGCCGTTTGAGACGGCGGTTCGAGCCGACATAACATCCCGGGACGACAGGAATGAACCGCCGAGGCTGAGGTTGATGACCTTGGCGCCATGCTGGGAGGCCCACACGATGGCGCCGTCGATGTCGCCCGGGCACGAGCCGGTGTATGAGTCACAGACGCGCACCGGCAGGATCGATGCTCCGGACGCGAGACCGACATTCAGGCCGGCCGCGATGCCCGCAACGTGCGTACCATGGGTGATCGTACTCCACACGGCGTCATCGCCGCCGAGTTTGTTTCCGGCCGACGCGCACAGAGAGGACGAGAAGCCGCCGAAGCAGGCACCGGGAAGAACGCGCGAGGCGCCCGTGGCGCTCATGAACTCGGGATGGTCAAGATCCACGCCCGTGTCGACCACGCCGATGATCACGCCCGTGCCATTGCTGTTGCCGAGGAAGCCCATCGAATCGGCGATCTGTCGTGCGGTCTTAAAAAAGGTGGTCGAAGACGAAGCCGGAGCGAGATAGTTGACCGAGGCACCGCCGGAGTGGAGCGCGGTGAAGGCCAGCGAGTGCATACCGGGATTGGCGCTCTGCGGCTTAGGCGCGACTTTGAGCAAGTCCGCATCGTCTCGTAATATCGCGCCGCGCAGACCCGAGTCGAGCGCCGCGAGTGCCGGCGTTGAAAGTGCGATCGGCGCGAGAGCCGAGCATGCGAGCACCAATTTGCGGACTGTGATCATCTGGCCAAACCCCTTGTTCCTTGAGCAAGAGGTTAGGAGGTCCGCTTTAACGATCTCTTATGAGGTAGGCTAAAGTTGCTTCGGTATGTAGTTTTCCTGAGTTTTTTTGAAAAAGCTGCAGAGGGCGGTTCGGCCACGTAAATCGCTCGGAACTCGGTGAAATCGGTTCAAATCGATGGTTGTCTAAAACTGTTCTCATTTGCTTTTGGGAATATTTCCTCACAAACGAAAGCGTTTTGCCGATGAATTCGATACGAACCTCAGAAGTCGCCAACGAGCGAATTTCCATTCTCACCGCCACGACGCTGTTCCCGAATGACGTACAGAGATCGCACGGAATTTTTGTCGAAACGCGATTGCGCAAACTGGTGGCAAGCGGAAAAGTTGCCGCACATGTGCTCGCGCCTGTGCCTTGGCTGCCGTGGCGTCTTGCGTATGGCGGGCTTGGTCCCCTGTGGAAAGTTCGGCGCCACACATCGCGTTACGGAATTGAAGTCGAACATCCGCGCTATGTCGTCATTCCCAAAATCGGAATGAATATTGCGCCCTACACGCTATACCGCTCGATGCGCGCGCAGTTGGCCCGGCTTCTGGCGGATGGCGTGAAAGTCGATCTCATCGATGCACATTATTTCTATCCCGACGGAGTGGCGGCCGTCTGGATGGGGCAGGAATTCGACGTGCCGGTTGTGGTCACAGCGCGCGGCACGGACATCAGCCTGATCCCTGGCTATGCCAGGCCGCGCAGACTGATCGTCGAGGCCGCGCGGCGCGCCGACGGATTGATCACGGTGTGCCAGGCGCTGAAGGACGGTCTGGTCGAACTCGGCGCGCCGGCTGAACGGATCACGGTGCTTCGCAACGGCGTCGACCTCGAATTG
>JANYBR010000236.1 GCA_025360685.1 Pseudomonadota bacterium | reverse complement strand
AGTGCGCCCTCGAAATAGATCGAGGCCAGCACCATCGTTGCAACGGTG
Organism: Pseudomonadota bacterium; assembly: GCA_025360685.1. Lineage (GTDB taxonomy): Bacteria > Pseudomonadota > Alphaproteobacteria > Micropepsales > Micropepsaceae > Rhizomicrobium. The sequence goes on along the minus strand of JANYBR010000236.1, from coordinate 3,097 downwards.
GTTACCGCAAACGTTTCGAACAGGTCGGCGGCCATGCCCGCACAGTCGCCGACATTGTCGCCGACATTGTCGGCGATGGTGGCCGGATTGCGCGGGTCGTCTTCGGGAATTCCGGCCTCGACCTTGCCGACCATGTCGCCACCGACGTCGGCGCCCTTGGTGAAGATGCCGCCGCCCAGTCGCGCGAAGATCGAAATCAGCGAGGCACCGAACCCGAGCGCCACAAGCGAGTCGACGATGGTGCGTCCGTCATGTGCGTTGTCCGGATCGAGATGCAGTCCGCTACGCAGGAAGGCGTAATAGCCGGCGACGCCGATCAGACCGAGGCCGACCACCAGCATGCCGGTGACCGCGCCGGAGCGGAACGCAACGGAGAGGCCTTGCGCCAGTCCCTGACGCGCCGCCTCGGCCGTGCGCACATTGGCGCGCACCGAGACGTTCATGCCGACATAGCCGGCCAGGCCGGAGAGAATTGCGCCGATGATGTAGCCGACGCCGACTTCCCAACCGAGGAAGTAGAACGCCAACAAAAAGATGACGACGCCGACAATCGCGATCGTCGTGTATTGCCGGTTCAGATAGGCCGCTGCGCCTTCCTGGATGGCGGCGGCGATTTCCTGCATGCGCGCATTGCCGGCGCTCAGGCTCAGGACGGAACGGATGGTCCAGGCGCCGTAGAGAAGCGCGAGCACTCCCGCCGCAAGGACGAGTTCAAGAACGATACCCATGGTAGATCCCTCATATTTAGGATTGTCCGGACGGCGCGTGAGAACCGCCCGTCCCCATGGCCGGCGGAAGGACCTACCGCTTCAAGGGCGGCGAACATATGCCAAAAGCCGGAGACCTAAGCAACATTCCCGAGATGTCGCAGGGTCCACGTCCCTCGGCGGGCTGAAAGCAAACTCCCGCCCCCAAACTCATCCTGAGCTTGTCTAAGGATGACAGCGGGACCGGCTCCTAGCTGGGCGGAGTAGCGGATGTGTTTTGTGCCGGGGTTTCGTTCGGATGGAGCGCAGAAATCTGGATCTGGATAATGATCACGGCAGCGATCTTTGCCGCTCCGATGATGCGCCGCACATCTGCCGTCAGGCGGGCAATCAGCGCTGCATTATCGACCGTCCTGGGATCCGTTGTCTTGCCGATTGGTGATGCGTTGACGTCCCGCACGAAGGCATCCTGGATGAACGGGATCTTGTCCCGGACTTCGAGAGAAGCGTTCCGTGACGTCGTCACCACTTTCGAGGAAATGTAGGCATAGCCGGTCAGCTTGCCGTCGAAGCTCATCGGCGCGATCAGAAATGGCAGTTCGACGTTCGTGCCAGGATCGCCGGCCTTTTCGCCAGCGAGAGCCGCATCCCCTGTGAAGGCGACGAAAAAGGCCAAAAGGACAAGAGTGGCGCGCATCCCGGCAGGGTCGCAAATCAGAGCTAACAGAACCTTTACGCGCTAGAAGTGCGTATATCCTCTGCGGCGGACGCCAATTGGCCGACCTCGCTTGTCCAACAGATCGACTCCCCTTCCTTTCGTGACCCACCCGATTTCGGCGACCGCCACGCCTGTCGCCTTTGCCGCAGCCATGACCTTGCCACGCTCGGCTGCGGGCGCGGTGAACGCTATTTCATAATCATCGCCTGCCGTCGCGGCACGCAGAACCGCTGCCTCGCCTTCGCCCCAGGCGTTGCGAAGCGCCGCCGAAAGCGGCACGCGCGCCGCATCGACGGCTAGATGCACGGCGGAACACTCGGCGATATGTCCCAGATCGGCCAGCAACCCGTCCGACACGTCGAGCGCCGAAGTTGCGACATGGCGGAGCGCTTGGCCCAGCGATAGACGCGGTTGCGGTACTCGATATCGCCCGATCAACGCTGGTCGCCGTTTCTTTTTTTTCAGCGCATCCAGACCACCGCCGCTGTCACCGATTGAACCGGAAACGAAAACAAGATCGCCGGGATTGGCGCCACTTCGCAAAATTGCCTTGCCTCTTGGAACGTAGCCCAGCGCAGTGATGCTGACTGTCAATGGACCGGGAGTCGACGACATGTCGCCGCCAAGAAGCGAGACGCCCAACGCGCGTTGATCGTCTGCAAGGCCGCGGGCAAAGGCGCGCAGCCAGGTATCGCGGACCGACTTTCTCAGGACCAAAGTCAGAAGGTAGCCGAACGGCTCGGCGCCCTTGGCGGCGAGATCTGACAGATTCACGCGCAGCGCCTTCTTGGCAATCGTGTCTGGCGGATCGCCGGGTAAAAAATCAACACCTTCGACGACGGCATCTGTCTTGAGGATCAGATCCTTGCCTTGGCGCGCGGCGAGAATCGCGACATCGTCCTTCAGGCCGAGCGCGGCCTTCGACGTGGCCAGCGGCGCGAAAATCGTCTCGATGATTTCAAATTCGGAACGTGGCATCGCCCGCTCGCTGGAAGAGAAACAAAGGCCTTCGCTGTCTGGCAGGAAAAGCAGCCACAGTCCGATTTGACTTGCACGGGTCGGTGTTGCGCGCACTTTCGGTCATAAGTCTTTGTCTCCGGCACACGAATCGAACGACGCGTCGCCGTGAGAGAGGTGGAGACACCTAGAACTGAAGCTCGTCTTCGGGCGGCCGTTCACCGAATTCGACGGTGCGCTTAGCGTGGGCAAGCTTGTCCAGGACCGCGTTGACGAAACCCGGCTCGTCGCCGCTGAAAAAGGCATGGCTGATGTCCAGATACTCATCGATGACGACTTTGGCAGGTACGTCGCGACGCGCAATCAGCTCAAATGCTCCCGCTCGCAGGATGGCACGCAAGATAGAATCGACACGCTCGAGCCGCCAATCTGCCGCGAGGCACTTCGCGATCGACCGGTCGATCTCCACTTGGTGCTGCGGTACGCCCCTGACGATCTCGGCGAAGAACGCCTGGTCGGCTGGCCCGGCCGACTTCATCTCCGGCTCCTGTTCAAACCGGTGCTCGATGAATTCTCTGGCCACTGCTTCGGCGTCCACGCCGGTCAGTTCCATTTGGTATATCGCCTGGACCGCGGCCAGGCGTGCCGCACGGCGCGTATCGTGTCCGCCGGCTGAACCGCCTGAAGGCGAACTGGTCACTTGTGGACTCCAAGC
>JANYBR010000219.1 GCA_025360685.1 Pseudomonadota bacterium | reverse complement strand
ATGCCCGCGAAAGTGCCGATCACCGCGATGGGCAGGGCAATGGAGGGAATGAACGTAGCCGAGACCCGCCGCAGGAAGAGGAAGATGACACCCACCACCAAGGCGCCCGCGATCAGAAGCGTCAGCTGCACGTCGGCGATGGAATCCCGGATCGTCTGGCTGCGGTCGTAGATGATGTCGAGGTGAACCGATGCAGGCAGCTGTAGGAGGAACGTCGGCAGCAAGCCTTTGATCTGGTTCACAAGTTCGATCGTGTTGGAGCCGGGTTGACGCTGGACCGAAAGGCCGATGGCGCGCTGGTCACGATACCAGTTCGCTGCACGGTTGTTCTCGACGCTGTCGATGACGCGTGCCACGTCCTGAAAGCGTACCGGCGCGCCGTTCCGGTAGGCGACGATCTGCGGCTGGAACTGGGCCGCATTCATGAGCTGTCCGCTGGCATGGATCACGGACTGTCGCGTCGGCCCGTTGAGCGTTCCGGTGGCCAAGTTGACGTTGGCGCCCGCGATGGCACTTGCCAAGCGGTCGATGCCGATCTGACGGGTGGCGAGCGCCGTGGGGTCGGCCTGAATGCGGACCGCGAACTTCTGCGCGCCATAGACATTGACCTGAGCCACGCCTTCGATGGTGGAAAGCTGCCGTGCCAGGAGTGTTTCCGCGTACTCGTCGACCTTCGAAAGAGGCAACGTGTCGGACCTGAGCCCCATGAACATGATCGGCGTGTCCGCCGGGTTCTGTTTTCGCAAGGTGGGCGGATTGGGCATGTTGGGCGGCAGCTTGCGGCTTGCCGCCGCGATCGCGGACTGCACGTCCTGCGCAGCGCCGTCCAGGTTGCGGTCGAGTTTGAATTGCAGAGTGATCGTGGTGCTGCCCTGCGTGCTCGACGACGTCATCGAGTCGATTCCGGCGATGGTCGAGAACTGACTCTCAAGTGGTGTCGCAACGGCCGACGCCATCGTTTCGGGATCCGCTCCCGGCAGATTTGCCGACACGACGATCGTTGGAAAATCGACGTTGGGAAGTTCGCTGACCGGCAGGGTCGCGTAGCCGAACAAGCCAAAAATCACCAGCGCCGCCATCAGGAGCGTCGTCATCACCGGCCTCAGAATGAAGGGCGCGGAGATATTCATTGAGTTGCGGGCTTTGACCCCGTTCGCGGTTTCATGATCGCGACCGGCTTGTTTGGAAGCACGCGCAACTGACCGTCGGTTATGACGGAATCGCCGGGCCTGACATTGCCCTCAATGGCGACACCAGCGCCGTCGTCATACAAGACGTTGACGTCTTGCATCTTCGCCTTTCCGTCCTTGACGACATAGACGTAGTGGCTGTTCGGGCCGAGATTCACCGCATCATGCGGAACGACCGTCGCGCCCCTGAGCGCATTCAGCGTGACGCCGACATCGACCAGCTGTCCGGGCACAAGGCGACTGTCGGTGTTGGCATAGGTGGCGCGTAGTTCGATGGTTCCAGTCGTATTGTCGATTGCGTTGCCAATGAAATCGATCGTCGCGTCGAGGTGCCCGCCGTTCGGGCCGTGCGCATCGATCGCGGCGGTAAGCCCGTTCGAGCGCTGGCGATCCTGGATCCGTGGCAGGTCGGCTTGGGGCAGCGCAAACGAAACTTTCACCGGCTGGAATTGCGTGATCACGACGAGCGGGCTGGTAGCGTTGGCGGTGACCAGATTACCCGGCTGGATCAGGACGGGTCCCGTCTTGCCATCGATTGGCGAGCGTATCGTCGTATATTCCAGATTTAACCGGGCCATTTCGGCGTTGGCTCTAGCCTCCAGATACGCCGCCTTGGCGTCGTCGGCATCCTGAGGCGCGATCGCCTTCTGCTCCAGCAAACGCGCGTAGCGTGCCGCCTTGGCTTTGGCGGAGACGAGCGAGGCCATCGCACTGTCGTATGTCGCCCGATAGGGACGGGGATCGATCTGAAAGAGCAGGTCGCCCTTATGGACGAGCTGGCCTTCGACGAAGTTTGCGCTGATCAACTGGCCTTGCACGCGGGCGGTGAGTTGCACCGTTGCGTTGGCCAGCACGGTGCCGATCGTGTGCTCGACGATCGAAACATCCTTGCGGACGGCCCGGCTCACCTGGACGGGCGGCGGCGGTCTGACCGGTGCGCCCGCGCCGCCGAAAATACGCCAGGCCACATACGCAAGAGCCACCGTCAGCACGCCGGCGATCC
>JANYBR010000171.1 GCA_025360685.1 Pseudomonadota bacterium | reverse complement strand
ATTTAATGGAGGAGATCGCTGCGGCCACCTAGGCTAGAGCGAGCTCACCTATTGTCCTCTATGCGACCCGTCATTCCACAGCCGGGAACGATTGACTAGCAGCGCTTGAACTCGCCGCCCGCGTCGCTGCTTCCGTCAACTACTGGTTACGAGTCGGGACGCTGGACCTTCTCGCCAACCGATCAGCCATGAACGAGAGTGCACGGATTTTGCACGGATTTGTTCTCCGTTCGGTTCCTTTTGCCGCCGTTTGGCTCCGTTCGGGTTCTTGTGGCGTTCCGCGCTGAAGTGAAAAAACTACTGATCTTGCTGCTTTAAAATGGTGCCGGAGGTGAGAATCGAACTCACGACCTACCCCTTACCAAGGGGTTGCGCTACCACTACGCTACTCCGGCATCCTTCGGGTGTTACCTGGCGGCGGGCTGCTATAGCCTACCAATATGTTCAGGGAAAGAGCCGCCAAATCGTCATGTCGAACAAAGCTTCCGACCGTGAAAAGCGCCGCGCCGCGGCTCTGCGGCAGAACCTGAAACGCCGCAAAGAGGCCCAACGCAGCCGCCGCGAGGCCGATAGAGCGGCGGCCCCACCGGCACCGCCAATCACGCGATTGGCCCCCGAACCCCTCCAGGACCGCCCGAATACGGCCAAGAAGCCACACTAACTTCGGCCCGTAGCGCGGCTGTGCGCCGGGCGCTACAAGAGGCCAAAGTCGCGGCGTTTTCGGCCGCCAGAGGGACAATGGACAGAATACGAATCCGGGGTGGCAACCGCCTCAAAGGTGAAATCCCGATCAGCGGTGCGAAAAACTCGGCACTGAAGCTCATGGCCGCGTCACTGCTGACCGACCAGCCCGTGACTTTGCGCAACATGCCCAGACTGGCCGACATCGAAGCGATGGCCGATTTGCTGATGCAATTCGGCGTGACGCTGAACATCCGTCGCGGCGCCGGGCTTGGTCAGAGCGACACGATGCGCCTGCACGCGGCCACGATCGAATCCGCAGTCGCGCCTTACGACATCGTGCGCAAGATGCGCGCGAGCTTCCAAGTTCTGGGCCCGCTACTGGCGCGCCATGGCACGGCGAAGATCTCACTGCCCGGCGGCTGCGCGATCGGCGCGCGGCCGGTCGACTTCCACATCAAGGGTTTCGAAGCGCTCGGCGCCAAGATCGACCTCGTGGACGGCTATGTCATAGCGAGTGCGAAGGACGGGTTGATCGGAACAATGATCGACTTGCCGTTCGCGTCCGTTGGCGCAACCGAAAACCTGATGACCGGCGCGGTGCTTGCCAGGGGCCGAACAGTTTTGAAGAACACGGCGCGCGAACCGGAGACTGAAGATCTTGGCCGCTGCCTGATCGCCATGGGTGCCAAGATCTCAGGTCTGGGCACGAGCGAGATCACGATCGATGGAGTTGAGAGACTCTCGGGCGTCGACTACACGGTGATGCCTGACCGCATCGAGACTGGCACTTATGCCATTGCAACCGCGATGGCCGGCGGCGAAGTCGAGCTGCTCGGGGCGCGCGCGGAGTCCAATACCGTTCTCTATGGATTGCTTCGCGGCATCGGCACCGAGGTCACCCAGACCAATCGCGGCATCGCCATCCACCGCAACGGCGTGCGGCCGAACTCCGTGGACGTGACGACCGATGTGTTTCCCTCGTTCCCAACGGACCTGCAGGCTCAGTTTATGGCCTTGATGGCGATCTCGGATGGAACATCGCACATTACCGAGACGATTTTCGAAAATCGATTCATGCACGTGCCGGAACTGGCACGGATGGGCGCGAATATTAGAGTCGAAGGCGACTTGGCAACCGTGATCGGTGTCGAGCGGCTCAAAGGCGCACCGGTGATGGCCACGGACCTTCGCGCGTCGGTCAGCCTGGTGCTCGCGGGCCTTGTTGCCGAGGGCGAGACCATCGTCAACCGCGTCTACCATCTCGACCGCGGCTTCGAGCGGCTGGAGGAGAAGCTATCCTCGGTCGGCGCAGACATCGAACGGCTGTCGACATGAGTTCTGGCCTGACATTGGGTGCCGAAGATGCGGCGGACCTCGAGGTGATTTCAGCGCGGTTGCAGGATGCGGTCGCGCAGGTCAAGGATCTTGTCTATCTGCCAAAGCGCCGCCGCTTTGCCGCGCTGTTCAACCGTTTTCAGTGGGAGGCAGGTCGCGGCGATCTGCGTGTAAAGTCGGGCCTACACATCGATGGCGTGCTCTCCGTCCAGTCGCAAAACCTCAAGCGCGGCGCTCCCGAAGCGGTGGTTTCCTTGCTTGCGATCAAATATACGCCAAAGGCAGCGGATGATCCCGCTGGGACTGTCGAGCTCATCTTCTCCGGCGGCGGCGCCCTGAAGCTGGACGTCGAGTGCATCGACGCGGGCCTTAGCGATGTCAGCGGAGTGTGGGCCGCGCGCGGTCGCCCGGCACACGAAGACAGCTGAGATGGCGCGCCGTCTCGATGCACGCGCGCCCGGCTTTGCGGCGCAGTTCGACGCGCTCTTGAAGACGAAGCGCCAGGATGAGGAAGATGTCGCTCACGTCGTGCGCGGGATCATCGCCGATGTGCGCACCCGCGGTGATGCGGCCCTCGTGGAGCTAACGAACAAGTTCGACAAGGCGGGTCTCACGGCCGCGACCTTGCGCCTGCCGCCAGCCGAGATCGATGCTGCTGAAGCCAAATGCAGCAAGGCCGCGCTGGCCGCACTGGACGTGGCGACCAGACGGATCGAGACCTATCACCGCCGCCAGGTGCCGGAGGACGCGTGGTTCGAAGACGATGCAGGCGCGAAGCTGGGCTGGCGCTGGACTGCGCTGGATTCTGTGGGCCTTTATGTTCCCGGCGGCACGGCCGCTTATCCTAGTTCGGTCCTGATGAACGCCGTGCCTGCGCGGGTCGCTGGGGTTGGGCGCATGGTGATGGTCACACCGGCGAGCGGCGGCAAGATAAATCCATTGGTCCTCGCCGCCACGAAACGGGCCGGCATCACGGAGATTTATCGCGTCGGTGGCGCGCAGGCCGTAGCGGCGCTGGCTTTTGGTACCGCGAGCATCGCGCCGGTCGATAAAATCGTCGGGCCGGGCAACGCCTATGTCGCGGCCGCCAAACGAGAGGTGTTCGGCAAGGTGGGAATCGACTCGGTGGCAGGACCGTCCGAGATCCTCGTGGTAGCCGACAGCGGCAACAGCCCGGACTGGATCGCCGCCGATCTTCTCAGCCAGGCCGAACACGATCCGTCGTCGCAGAGCATCCTGATCACCGACGACGCCGCATTCGCCGACCAGGTTGCTTTGGCGGCCGAGAACGCGTTGAAGTTGCTGCCGCGCGAGAAGATCGCGCGCGCGAGCTGGGATGACAATGGCGCGATCATCCTGGTCTCAAAGCTCGAAGACGCAGCGGCTATGGTCGACCGCATCGCGCCGGAGCATCTGGAGATTGCCACCGCCGATCCCGATCTTCTGTTGAAGCGCGTGCGTCATGCCGGTGCAATCTTCCTTGGCCGCTATACACCCGAAGCGATGGGCGATTATATCGCCGGTCCCAATCACGTGCTGCCGACGTCGCGCACGGCACGGTTCTCTTCGGGTCTTTCGGTTTTGGATTTTTTGAAGCGCACGACCTTGCTGCAATGCCTGCCAGAGACGATCGCCAAGCTCGGTCCGGATGCCATCACACTCGCCGAAGCCGAAGGCCTAGACGCTCACGCCCGTTCGATCGCCGCGCGGCTGAACACACGGGACGGGCGTTAGCGCATGGCGGAACCCTCGCACCAGCGGCTGTCCGCAATCGTGCTGGACGAACGCAGCATCGTGCGGCGCACCCGCGAGATCGAGCAGGAACGCGATATCGCGATTTACGATCTCCTCGAGGCCAACAGTTTCGTGCCAGAGGGTTCCCGGGCCGGGCCGTACCGGCTCGTCCTTGGCGTCGAGGAGAACAGACTGACTTTCGACATCCAGCTCGAGGACGGCGCGCCGCACGGCAAGATCATGCTGTCGCTCACGCCATTCAGAAAGGTGATCAAGGATTATTTCCTGATCTGCGAGACCTACTACAAAGCCATTCGCAATGCGCCGCCGTCGCAGATCGAAGCGCTCGACATGGGACGGCGCGGCCTGCACGACGAGGGCTCGGTCCTGCTGCGCGAGAGGTTGAAGGGCAAGATTCACGTCGACCATGACACGGCGCGGCGGCTCTTTACGCTTATCTGCGTGCTGCACCTGAAGGGGTGAACGATGCGGGGGCCTCATGGCGAGGAACTGCCCGGCGCGATCCTGTTCGCCTGCACGATGAATTCCGTGCGCAGCCCGATGGCCGCCGCGATCATGCGCCACCTCTTCGGCAAGTTCGTCTATGTGGATTCAGCCGGCGTGCGCGCGGGGCAACTCGATCTCATGGCGGTCGAGGTCATGGAAGAAATCGGCATTGAGATCGCGAAGTACCATCCCAAGCGCTTCGAGGACTTGGTCGACAGTTCGTTCGATATCTGCATCACCCTCTCCCCCGAGGCGCAGCACCGTGCCATCGACCTGGCCCACACGTCCGCCATCGAAATCGAGTACTGGCCGACCATGGACCCGACCATCGTCGAAGGTTCGCGCGACCAGAGGCTCGACGCCTATCGCGCCGTCCGGGACATGCTTCTGCGCAAGATTCGCGACCGATTCGAGCAGCGGCACGCCTCCGACACATAGTCCAAAGCCTTGCTTTTGGCCGATTTCGGTGGCATCTCCCCGCCCTGACAAGCCAACGAGGACGAATGGCAAAGGAAGAACTACTGGAATTCGAGGGCACGGTCAGCGAGCGCCTGCCCAACGCGACATTCCGCGTCATGCTGCAGAACGGCCACGAGATCATCGCCCACACGGCCGGCAAGATGCGCAAGAACCGCATCAGCGTACTCACGGGTGACAAGGTGATGGTGGAGATGACGCCCTATGACCTCACCAAAGGGCGCATCACCTATAGGTTCAAGTAGCAGCGTGCCGCTTGTCCTTGCGAGCGAGAGTCCGCGACGCCTCGCGCTACTCGCCCAGGCCGGCATCGCGCCCGACGCGGTGATGGCCACGAGGATCGACGAAAGCATCCACAGAAATGAAACGCCCAGGGCTTACGCGCTGAGGCTGGCCAAAGCCAAGGCGTGTGCAGTGGCGCGGACTTGCACGGGCGCACCGTGCATCATCCTGGCGGCCGACACCGTGGTTGCACTGGGTCGACGGGTACTGCCCAAGGCGGAGAATGACGCACAGGTCCGCGAGTGCCTGGAACTTCTGTCCGGCCGCAGCCATCTGGTGCTGACTGCGATTGCCGCAATTTCACCCGACGAAAAAGTCCGTACACGGATTGTCGAAACGCGCCTCGCCCTGCAACGGTTAACGCCGGCCGACATCGACGGCTATGTGCGGTGCGGCGAGGGACTCGGCAAAGCAGGCGGTTACGCGGTACAGGGCAGGGCGGAAATTTTCGTACGCCGGTTCAACGGTTCCTATTCGAATGTCGTCGGGCTTCCCTTGCGAGAAGCCATCGGCCTGCTTCGGACGAGCGGATATTCGTGCTAGCGTTTCGCGTCGCTATTGTCTGAGCACCCGTATGCAAAAGGATATCCTGATCAACGCAGGAGCCGGAGAGATTCGTGTGGCCGTGGTCGAGGACGGCCGGCTTCAGGACCTCATGCTCGAGCGGACCATCGGACTGGAAGAGGGCGGTACGCGCAGGAAAGCCGGCGGCCGTTCCGGCCACAGCATCATTGGCAACATCATATTGGGAAGAGTGCAGCGGGTTCTGCCCGGCATGCAGGCGGCGTTTGTCGATGTCGGACTCGAGCGCGCGGGATTTCTTGGCGCCCGCGAGGCGCGTTGTCTCGCCGACCTGCCGGGTTTCGATGAGGAGCGGACGCCGAAAATCGGAGACTGCGTACATGAGGGTGAGGAGATCCTTGTCCAGGTTGTGAAAGATCCAATCGGTGAAAAAGGCGCGCGTCTCTCGGCGAACATCACCATTCCCGGACGTCTTGCCGTGCTGGTTCCGAACACGCCGGGCGTCGCTCTGTCGCGGCGCATCGAAGAAGAGGAAGAACGCGCGCGCATGCTGGAGCTCGGTGAAACCATGATCGCGCAAGGCGGCGATCGGCTGGTGCCCGGTGCAGGTTATATTCTGCGTACGGCCGCCAGCGACGCAACGCTTTCCGATCTGAAGGAAGATGCCGAACGGCTCGCCGATGCATGGAGGCCGGTCTTGGCGCGGCGCCAGAGCGCGAAGGCGCCGGCCACGCTTTATCACGATCTGGATCCGGTGGAGCGCACGATGCGCGACACCGTGCGCAATGAGACTTCAAAGGTCATAATCGACGATGTGGCGGCCTATGAAGCGGCGCGAGCCTATTGCCGCCGCGCCATGCCTGAGGCCGAACACAAGGTGGAACTGTTCGCGGGCCCCGGCGCGCTGTTTGATGCATACAATCTGGAAGACGAAATCGACGGGCTGATCGATCCAAAGGTACCGTTGCCGTCCGGCGGATGGATCACGATCGAAGGCACTGAAGCGCTGACCGCGATCGATGTGAATTCCGGAAGCTTCACCGCCTCCACGGGATTGGAAGAGACCAGTCTTCGCATCAACCTGGAAGCGGCCGACGAGCTCGGCCGGCAGGTTCGCTTGCGTGGTGTTGGCGGCCTGATCGTCATCGACTTCATCCACCTCAGCGACTCCACAGACATCGAGAGGGTTCTCGACACCTTGGCCGACAGCCTCTCCAAGGATCATACGCCGACCCAAATTTCGCCCATGTCAGAGTTCGGGCTGGTTGAGATTACACGCAAACGAGTTCGCGATCCGCTGGTCAAGCTGATGAGTGAATGCTGCCGCACTTGCTCAGGCCATGGCCGCAAGCGAACCCGCGACAGCGTGGCACTCGAAGTGCTGCGCAGCGTCGAGCGTACGGCGGCTGCAGCTCCGGGAAAACCGATCATGGTGCGCGCCTCTGGCGAAGTCGTGCGCTGGCTCGACGAGCACGGCGAAGAGGTGCGAAACGGGCTCGCACGGCGCGGCGCGGCGAGAGTGACGTTCGAGGCGAACGACGCATTCGCGCGGGAAGGTTTCGATGTCGCAACCGGGTGATGGCGGAACGTGTCCGGTTTGCGGCAAGGCGCGTGATCTGCAGCTGCGCCCGTTCTGCTCCAAGCGTTGCAAGGACCTTGATCTGGCGCGCTGGCTCGCTGGCGACTATGCGATTCCGGGGGCGCCGACGGGAGAGGGAAATGAGGCTGTGGTTCCGGAGGAAGACCCTGAATTGCATTGATTTTCGCCCCGCTGGACAGGGCGGCACGGCTCGCCTAAAAAGCCCGTCCTTCCCGGCCATCCCCGGTAAGCCCAGGTAGCTCAGTCGGTAGAGCAGTGGATTGAAAATCCACGTGTCGGCAGTTCGATTCTGTCCCTGGGCACCATCCAAAATTCAATACGCTCAAGGCGTTGTCGCCCATTTTGTCTTCGGTAGAAAAATCAAAATTAGAGCCGCGGTGAAACTTGGGTAACAGCCGCACGATTTGATCGAAGTCTATTGCTGGACGACTTCCTTGCTGCTCGTCTCACGCTTGAGTGCGTGAAGTTGCCCCCCCCCTCCTTCCTTGATCGACCAACTCAACCTATCTGCTTCAAAAGATCGCGCAGGTACATCTCCAAACGTTCACCCTCCTCAGCCGAGAGCAAATTCGTATGAGCGACAACGGTCCTTGTTTTTTTGGCGTCCTGAGTCCGACGTTGCATCCAGACTTGCGTGCCAAGAAATTCCTCGAACAGAGACCAGCGGCTTGTAATCAGAAGGCCGAGATCACCAAAATCTAGGTAACAAATGGGCTGGTGGTTGCGATCGACATGCCACCGGTTTCCTTGCTCAGTGGGCTCGAGAGTGCGTTTCAGACTGTCTGAGGTCGCCGCCTGATACCCCGGCAGTCACCCGACGCCCGGCGACCGGTGATCGACCCGTGCGGTCGCCATTTGGCGCTATTGACGTTTTCACCGAGGCCATGGCGCCCGACAGGAAGATCAATGATGCACGTGTCGCTTTGCAATGGGGTGCAATACCGTCAAGAGACACACTATAGTGCTCAGATGCGTCAGGCGTTGCGAATTCATCCAGACTCACAGTGCTCCGCAGTCACACAGATCGAAGCGGAGGTCGTGCGGCAACAACCGCACGTCTTGTCGCTCCGTTTTGTGGTAAGCGGAAAACTGGCTGAATTGCGCTGGCCGTTGGTCACCACTCCAGCGCACGCCGACGAGCTCTGGCGACACACCTGCTTTGAGGCGTTCGTTCGTGCATCGCCAACTGGCTCATACTACGAGCTCAACCTTGCGCCATCGAAGCAATGGGCCGTATACCGATTCACAGGCTACCGCAGTGGTAAGCGTGTCGCGAGCGCGACTAGTGCGCCGGACCCAGAAGTTCGGTCGGATAAAAATCGCTTCGAACTGCTGGCATCATTTGAGTTAGGTGGGTTGCCTGACCTGCCAGCGGATGCGTCCTGGTATCTGGGCTTGTCCGCGGTGATCGAAGAAACGAGTGGTCGAATGTCCTACTGGGCGTTGGCACATCCACCTGGCAGGGCCGATTTTCATCATTCCGATTGCTATTGTCTTGAGCTCCCAGCAGCGTGAGGCCCCATGGAATTTGGCGTCGACCGTCTTCTCACAGAACCCAGCCTACGTGCGCCGCTAAAGGGAAAGCGCGTCGCAATTCTCGCGCACCCCGCGTCAGTCACGCGAGACCTGAGTCACTCTCTTGATGCGCTTGCTGCGTGTGAAGACATCAAGCTCACAGCCGCCTTCGGCCCACAACACGGTTTGCGCGGCGACAAGCAGGATAACATGGTCGAGTCACCGAACTTTTCCGATCCGGTGCACGGTATTCCCGTCTTCAGCCTATACGGAGAAGTGAGAACACCGACAGACTCGATGATGGCTACATTCGACATTATTCTCGTCGATCTGCAGGACTTGGGTTGCCGCATATATACGTTTGTCACGACGCTGCGTTACGTCCTGGAAGCAGCCGCCAAACATCGCAAAGCCGTGTGGGTTCTGGACCGTCCCAATCCTTCCGGCCGACCTGTCGAAGGTCTGACATTGCGTCGCGGCTGGGAGAGTTTCGTTGGCGCCGGCCCTCTGCCCATGCGTCACGGACTGACGCTGGGCGAATTGGGTTTGTGGTTCATCACAATACTCAAGCTGGATGTCGAGTATCGAATCATCGAGATGAAAGGCTGGCTCCCGGATGACGGGCCCGGATTCGGCTGGCCGCTGGGGCAACGCGCGTGGGTCAATCCCAGTCCGAACGCGCCAAATTTGTCGATGGCGCGCGCTTATGCGGGAACCGTGATGCTCGAGGGCACCACGCTCTCGGAGGGCCGTGGCACTACCCGGCCACTTGAATTGTTCGGCGCTCCCGATATCGATGCGCGGCGCGTTATGACTGAGATGATCGACATGGCACCGCACTGGCTACGCGGCTGTCGTTTGCGCAATTGCTGGTTCGAACCTACGTTTCACAAGCATGTGGGCAAGCTGTGCAACGGCCTGCAAATTCACGCCGAAGCTCCCAACTATGATCACCTCTCGTTCAGGCCTTGGCGCGTCCAGGCACTTGCTTTTAAAGCCATCCGCCGCCTGTATCGGGATTATCCGCTGTGGCGTGATTTCGCTTACGAATACGAAACAGGCAAACTCGCTATCGACGTCATAAACGGCAGCCCGTTACTGCGAGAATGGGTGGACGACGCGGCTGCTACACCGCAAGACTTGGATGCGATAACCGTCCCAGATGAAGAAGCATGGTTGAGCGAACGCCAGGCCCATATGCGCTACTAGGCGGCCGGATCGAACATCGCCAATGCGAGCGCCGAAACCAGAAAGCACGGTGTCGAAGCACTCAAGCTGCTTTGGGCCAGTGTTGGCGACGGTCTCTAGGGTCTTGGCGGTGAGCTTCCGGCGCATCGCAATCTAATGTCACGTCGAATGAATTCTGTCGGGCTTCTCTGTGAGCGGATGGGAGACGGAATGCATATGGCGGGCCGACCGGGAGAAGCGAGTGGCAACTTTCGACCTAAAGCAGAAGTTCGCTTGACGCTGGGAAACCGATGCGGCCCTGCTTGACGTTTGGCGACTTTGTGCACTTCGAACTTATAGCTTCGTGAAACCGTCCGTGCTCCATGACTCAGAGCCAACACCATTGTGCACGACGAACAGTCCGTCAGGATCGTATTTGGATTTTATTTCTACCAAGTGCGGATAGTTGTTCCCCCAGTATGAGTGCTGCCATCCCTTCTCGAAGTAATTGCTCTCACTTGCATACGATCCCTGGTCGGGCACAATCGAACGGAGGCGGCGCATGCACTGAGCAACACGCTCACGAGCATTCCGGCCTGCACCGACCGACGGCTCATGTCCCGGGATACCGGGATAGGCAGGCCCTTGACCGTCGGCCACGATCGCCAAAGCAAACGCGCTAAGCACGGCGGGATTCATTGCCGTATCTTTCGCCTCGGCGATCGCACTCGCAGGGGCGCCGGCGAGTCCCTTGTTGAAGTGCAGTCCAACGCCTGCATGGCGTGAACTCGCAAACAAGGCGTCGGCGAGACGGTCCTGCTGGTTGTCTTCGAGCAATGACGCCGGCAACCAAAGCGACTCATATCCCCAGATGAACCAGGCGACCTGATCCCCGTCTCCTGACCACCATGCGTCATTGGGCCGTGCACTGGGTCGATTGTCGAAGTTGAACACGGGGTTTGCCATAAGGTGTGCCAATCCGTAGTCAAGCAATGCGATCAGGGGATTGGAATTCGGATTGGGATAGGCGATTTCCGGCCAATGCTCCTTCCACCATTGCACGTCCCACCAATGCCGTGCCGGGATGCTTCCGATAACCACCTGCCCGATAATCGAATAGTCCTGTGGCGACTGCTTCACCCGCTCGAGAAACGGCTGCCAGACTTTGTTCGCCTGTGCAGTGTTCAAGCCGCAGAAGGTCATTCTGATCTCGAGCGTATTATCGCGGTTCACATGGGCCTGCTCTCCCCAATGGTCATTGAAGAGATGCTCGCGATAGAAGCGGAGGAACTCGCGAATCAGGCGCCGATAGGCATCGTCCGATGACGCCTTAATCGTGAAGTTGGCGCCACCGAAGAACTCGGGAAGATCATGAAGACGCAGTGTCAATCTGCTCACCACGCCAAAGCTTCCACCACCGCCGCCTTTCAGCGCCCAGAACAAATCGGGGTTTGTGCATGCATTGGCGATGCGGACCTGGCCGTCGGCAGTAACAACTTCGGCTTGGAGCAAGCTTCCTGCAGCCAATCCATAGTGTTTCGAGTAGCTGCCGAAGCCACCACCCAGTACCAGACCGGCCAAGCCTACCGTCAAGCAACCGCCACCCTGAACGTATTTTCCAGCTTTAGTCGTAACTGCGTCGTAAGCCTGTATTCCGATAGTTCCGGCACCCACGGTGACAGCCGGCTGCGGTTGCACAATATGACCGCATCCTTGCGGCACAAACGCGGCATGCATCGCAATATCGTTCATGCGCCGGGTCCAAATCAGAAGCGAGTCGGGCGCATTCGAGTTGCCGAGATAGCTGTGGCC
>JANYBR010000119.1 GCA_025360685.1 Pseudomonadota bacterium | reverse complement strand
GCCCTTGGCCGCCTTGAAGACTTTCTTGCGGCGGGCGTGGCTGGCGACGGAACGTGGGGCGCGTGACATGGTTCGTTCTCCTCAGCCGTACGGCATCCAGCGCTTGACGCGCTGGGTTTCGGATACGGAAAGATTGCCGTGCAGTTCCTTGCGCGTACGCTTGGATTTGCTGATCAACCGGTGGCGCTTATAGGCCTTTCCGGTCTTGATCTTGCCGGTCGCGGAGAATTTGAAGCGCTTTTTGGCACCCGATTTGGTCTTCATCTTGGGCATTTTGCGGTCTCCTGTGGCCTGAGCGGCCAGTTCGCTTTACGAGTCGCCACGGCATGCCCCGCCGGGCGGCTCACGAAAGAGGGCGCGTTATACGGAAAGCCGGACATTTTGCAACCGCGCGGTCCTCCCGCTCTGAGACCTGATCTCCGGCCATCTGGCCGGCCAGGTCTTGTTGACCTGGTCTGACAGTGTAACTTATTGAAAACGTTTATTTTTTGTGCTTCCTATGGCGGCCGATCCGGGTCCGCGCGCGTGAATTTCAGACGATTGCTGCATCTGATTCGTCAGGTTGATGCGTGGCTGGTCCTGCCCGCCATTCTGTTCGTGATCTATGGCGAGTTGACCCATGACAAGGTGGCCGAAGTTCTGACGTTCGGCATCTGGGACAAGGCGCTGCATTTCACGGCCTATTTTGGACTCTGCGTGATGACGACGGTTGCGGTCCGAGCCAACGAACGGCGCGCGCTGATGTGGGCGTTCGGACTGGTGGTGATGGGTGGGGCCCTCGAAATCATCCAGGGCCTGACCGGACGCGACGCGGACGTCTTCGATGAACTCGCCAACACGCTCGGCGTGTTTGTTGGCTTTGGCGTTGGCTGGGCCGGAGTGGCGCTCCTCAAGGCGCGCAAGCTTGTTGAGGCTGCGCACCAGGAATAGCTTTGGGCCGTACACAAGAGTGCGCGGTCATGTTCAAAGAATTCAGAACCTTTCTCATGCGTGGCAACGTCATCGACCTGGCGGTCGGCGTGATCGTCGGCGCGTCGTTCACGGGAATCGTCAATTCGCTCGTCAAGGACATCTTGATGCCGCCAATCGGGTTGCTGCTCGGCGGGATCGATTTTTCGAATTTCTTCGTCACGTTGAAAGGTGATCACAGCCTGACAAATCTGAAGGCCGCCCAGGATGCCGGCGCCGTGACGCTGAATTACGGGCTTTTCGGCAATACGCTTTTGAACTTTGTCATCGTGGCCTTCGTACTGTTCATGGTCATACGCCAGATCAACAAGCTGCAGCGGCCGCCAAAGGATGCGCCGCCGCCACCGACACCGGAGGACGTTCAGCTCTTGCGCGAAATCCGCGACGCTCTGAAAGCCCGATGACGCGCGCGATACTGGTAGCGGTTTTCATTGCGGCAGGTGTGGCAGGCAATGCCCAGGCCGGCAGCGAAGAATCAGAAATCAGTGCGTCGGCCAACGGCTTCTATGGAGTGTACAAGACGTTTCATCCCTCCGATGGCGTGCCGTCCGAGTCCGATCGCGCGAAATACGCGCCGTTCCTGTCGCCTGCGCTCATAACACTGCTGGCGGATGCCGGGGCCGCGGAGTCGCGTTTCGCCAAGGCAAACAAGGATTCTCCGCCTTTGATGGAGGGTGATCTCTTCACCTCGATGTTCGAAGGCGCCACCGCGGTACAAGTGGGTGCCTGCTCTGGCGATGCCAAAACCGGCCGCTGCGCAGTCAGGCTCGAATATGCCGAAGCCGGCAGCAAGCCGATCGACTGGACAGACACGGTGTATCTGGTGAACACGCAGGCCGGCTGGCGGGTCGACGACATCGCCTATGGCGGCAGCTGGGCCTTTGGCAACAAGGGCCGTTTGAGCGAAACCTTGAAGCAGACGATCAGCTTCCAGTAACCGATCGCGCCGGTTGGACGTATACTGCGCGAGGGCGGTACGGAGACAGCCATGACGACGACGAAAATCGACAAGGATTGGGAGCGCGAGCTCACGCCCGAGCAATATCGGGTGTTGCGCCAGCATGGAACGGAACGGGCCGGCACGAGCCCGCTCAACGATGAAAAACGCACCGGCCGATATTTCTGTGCCGGCTGCGGCGAGGAATTGTTCGAGTCCCAGACCAAGTATGAAAGCGGCAGCGGCTGGCCAAGTTTCTACGCACCGAAGGACGGTGCCGTGGCGACCACGGCCGACACCAGCCTCGGCATGCGGCGCGACGAAGTGCATTGCGCCAAATGCGGCGGCCATCTGGGTCACGTCTTTCCGGACGGACCGCGCCCGACGGGCCTGCGCTACTGCATGAACGGCGCGGCGCTGAAATTCACGCCGGAAAAATAGATGTTCGAAGGCGAACGGCCGACCGGTAGCAAGCCGCAGATTTATCGCGAACTGGCGCTGATGGCCGAAGGACTCTTTCGCGGCGAGCGCGATGCCATTGCCAATGCGGCCAACCTGTCCGGACTGCTCTGGATGGGTATTTCGGACCTCAACTGGGCCGGATTTTATTTTCTGCGCGGGGAAGCACTGGTGCTGGGCCCGTTCCAGGGCAAACCCGCCTGTGTTCGGATAGCTCTCGGTTCCGGCGTTTGCGGCACCGCCGCGGCGGGCAGGAAAACTGTCATCGTTCCCGACGTGGAGAAATTTCCAGGGCACATCGCCTGCGATGCGGCTTCGCGCTCGGAGCTGGCTGTCCCGCTGTTCAGCGCAACACGGCTGGTCGGCGTGTTGGACCTGGACAGTCCCTCACCCGATCGCTTTGACGAAGCGGATGCAAAAGGAGTTGAAGTGCTCGCCGCCCTTTGGCTGGCGGCGAGCGATTTCATCTGACGGATCAGTCGGTTGATCGAGACGCGTGTTACGCGGCTTGATCCAGAGCGACGACCGGCGGGATCTCCAGGGTCGGTTGGGGTGCCGGCGGCGCGACAACCTTGGCGACGCGCTTCACCGCCTTGCGGACCGGCTTCTTTGCGGCGCGCTTGGTCTTCTTTGGCGCGGCCTTGCGAGCTGCGGCCTTGCGCTTTGCCGGTGTCTTCTTCCTGACAGCACTCTTCGCCTTGGACTTCTTGACGATTTTCTTCTTGGCTTTTTTCGCTTTGCGGGCCATCTCGAATTTCCTTCGCTCGAATGCGCGCGACTGCTTCGCGCCGGAGCAGCAACGGTTAGACCTGTGGAATGTTCCGCGCAATGGCAGAATGCGTAGTCGTAAAGTGCAGCACAGCAATCAACAGAATTCCGACGAGCAAACCGGCGTAGCCGAGATAGATCGCGCCGTGCACATCATTGTCTCTGACGACGAACGACGTCGCGAACGGTCCGAGCGCGCCTGCCAGCACCTGTGTGCCGCCGCTTAACACCGCCGCGCGCCGCGAAGGGTCCGCTTCGATCGTCATCGGAACGAGGAACGGTGACATGAACAATCCCATCAGGCCGCCCGCAGCGTTCGCCGCAATAAAAGCCCAGGCCGGCGGATGCAGCAGGAAGGCTGCCCAAACCGCGACGAACGTCACCGTGGCCGCGATGAAAGCCGTGAAATAGCGCACATGACCGGCCAACAGCGTGGCGGAGAGACCGCCCGCGATCTGCGCCGCGAGCGATACCCAGACCGCTGTCCGCGCCACGTCCGCATCGAGTCCTGCCTCATGCGCCAGTGGCTGAATGTAGATGCCAACCGTGGCGGTGGCGCCGACATAGATCAGGGTAGCCAACAGCGCGAACTGGCCGCGCGGCGGTGGCATGCCGCTCTCGCCTGCAGGCTTAGGCAGAGGCGCGAGGCGGCCAGGCAGCCAAAGGACCAGCGGCAATCCCAGAAGGCTGGCCAGCGCCAGGCCGGCAAAGCCGCCGTCGGCACCGTGCTGCGGCAACACCCAGCGCGCGAACACAAAGGCGATGACGAGCTGCGACGCGGTCGACACCGTGAAGAAGATCCCGGCCCAGCGCTCCGGCGTCGTGGTTCGGGCGATCATGCTGGTCATGATCCAGAGCAGGACTCCTTCCGGCAGCCCCGCGACCGTGCGTGCGACCATCACGCCGGCGCCATGCGTGTGCATGGTCGCAAAATCGGCCAACGTCAGTGCGAGAAGTCCAGCCATGGCGGTCAGTTTCAGCCGGACAGGCGGCAGCCAGGTACTTGCCGCAACCGTGGCCAGCGCCATCGACAAGGACTCAAAAGTCGCAGTCAGTCCGATTCCCGACGCGCTCAGCCGCTGTTCGTCGGCCAGAGCTCCCAGGATCGATGGCAGGACGCCAGCCAGAAGCAACGAGACCACGCCCAGTGCGATGCAGGCCAAACCCTCGCCGAGCGGGAGGTCCGGTCCGACCGCGTCGGCCACGGCGCGGTGTGGGGAATGCGCTTGTTCCGCCATGCCGATACGCTGCGTTAGCCGCGGTCCGGCACAAGGGCCGACAGCAGTTCGCCGGCGCGATTGACCAGCACGGAAAAATGGCCCTCATCGGGATAGAAAACCGATCGGCTGGCGCTCAATGCGCGCGCCAGTCGGCGAGCCGGTTCGATCGGCATGATGCGATCCGCTTCGCCGTGCCAGATGAAGATTTTCTCCAGCCCGATCTTGCGGACATCGAAGCCCCAGGGCCGGACCAGCCGCGCGATCTCGTCATTGTTGGCGGCCGCACCTTGGCGGGCGGTTTCCATCATCGTGCGCGCCAGGACCGCGCGCATCTGCGGAATATGCATCAAGCGCTCGTCCTCGCCGCCCAGCCAGTGCGAGACGCGCTCCATGCGGCGCCTCACCATCTCTTCGTCGGGAGGAATGTCGGGACGGAACTCTTTCAGGCGGCGACGCAGATAGTTGGGAAAGCGGTTGGCGGCCCACCAGACCAGCCGCCTGATGCGTGGTCCGGTGCGGCGCGCTATCTCTGGCGGCGGCACGGCGCTGACCAGCGCACACGCCGTCAATCGCTCCGGTATGCTGTGTGCGCAGGCGAGTGCGTAGGGACCTCCTGCGGACATGCCCTGCACCGCGAAGCGGACGATGTTCAGCGCGTCCGCCGCCGCCGCGACATCGGCGGGCCAGTCCAGCAGCCGGTCGCCGGACTTCGGATCGGAACGGCCGATGCCCGGCCGATCGAGTGCGATGACCCGAACACCAAGTGCCACGGCCTGATCGGCAAGCATGAGCGCTTCAAGCCGCGACGAGCCATGGCCGTGAAAGTGAAACACCACCGGTCCGTCGGCTGCGCCGACCTGCAGATAGCCGAGGGTGCGGCCGTCGGGCAGCTTTACAGTGGAGTAGGGCTCCGCGACAGCTTCGGCCCGGTGAACATTCATCTCAGGCGCGCGAGGTGTTGATGGTGGCTCCAGCCTTCAGCGCCAGGGTCACCGGCGTTCGCTCTGCGATGTCGGCGAGACGGGCACGCTGTTCCTCGTCCAGAGCACCCTCGATATGCAGCACACGTTCGATGCGAAATGCCTTGTCGTCGCGAAAATATTCCAGGTCGACGGCAAGACCGCTGAGCGGCCAGTTCTTGCGCTCGGCATACATGCGCAGGGTGATCGCGGTGCAGGCGCCAAGTCCCGCAAGGACGAAGCCGAAGGGTGAGGGACCCGCATCCTGGCCGCCCGCGGCGACGGATTCATCGGCGACCAGATCATGGTGCCCGCTTCGGATATTCACCGCGTAACGCGTGGCCGCGAGCTTGGCATGAGCCCGTCCGACGAGAAGGGTTCCGGCAGCTTTTTCGCTCATGACGATTCCTTCCTGTCAGTTCGACGGAGCGATGTGCCAGCGGATCATTCCGTCGCGCCGTTGCGTGCTCAATGTCAGGTCGCGATTATGCACGGCGAGTGCACCCTGCCAAAGTGCGTTCCAGGCAGGAAACATGATCTCTCCACCCGCGACGCCGTCCATCAGACGCCATCCTTTCTGCACAACGAGCGCCGAGGCACCGTCGCGAGACAGTTCGACGTCCTCGCCTTGTGCTGCGGCGATCGAGGCGAGGAGAAGGGCAAAATCGTCAGGCCCCAATCCCGCGACCGACAACAGCCCGGCCACGTCGTCGTAGAACTGCAAGCCGATCAGTCGTGCGGCACGGCCGACCAGATCGATTGCCTCTTCGGCGCCGAACAGTTCGGGCATGGTGGGAAGCATCGAGCGGACATATTCCATCGCGTAGGAGCGCTCGACCTTGAGCAGCCGTTCTGCGGGCCAGCTTGCCGAGTCGAGTTGGGGCGCGAGGGCCGGATCAAAGCGTGGCCCGCGCTCGTCATGCGCGAAGCGAACGCGCTCGTGCGGCGCCAGATCGCGGTCATATTCGAAATAGTAGCCTTCCAGCCCCGGATCACCTTCGACGGTCTGGCCGGTGCAGACAAAGCCAAGGCGCGGATTTCCCAATGTCACGCCATTGTGGCCGTGCCAGCCATGCAGCATCGCCTCGTTGACTTCGCGCGGCACGGCACAGATCGCCGTGCCTTGCCAGATCCAGCGCGGCGGCGGATAGCGCACCCATGCCTTGCGGTCGCTTTCGTGCATGTATTCGGTCTTCACGCCGCCCAGCGCGTTGGAAAAGTAGTGATACTGCCCGCAGGCGACTGCATGCGGCAGCCGCTCAAGTCCGAGTTTCTGCAGTCCAGGCAGAAACTTTTCCAGATGCTGGCGGCGGAAATGCGCGAAGACAAAGCGGCGCGCGGACTCGGCATCGCGCCTGGTGATCAGCGTCAGCACAAGACCCGTCATCAGAGCGTTGTAAAGTTTGGCGACCGCCTTATAGCCGCCGGCAGAGGGCGAGGGCGTCACGGCTGCACGTCCGGCAAAACGGCGACTTTTCGAACTAAGATCGGGTCAACGGGTGCGGCGCCCGGCATCGGGCCGTGATCGCCGAGCGGCACCGCTGCGATCTTGTCGACCACATCCATGCCGTCGATGACATGACCGAACACCGCATAGCCGGTATGATTGTCCGTATCCGAAGCCTGGTGGTTGAGTGCCGGATTGTCGGCGAGGTCGATGAAGAATTCGGCGGTCGCGCTGGCCGGTGCGTCGCCGCGCGCCATCGCGATGCTGCCGCGCACATGGGTGAGGCCGTTATTGGCTTCCAGTATGATCGGCTCGCGTGCCGGGCGCACGTGCAGTTTGGCGTCCCAGCTGCCGGCCTGGATAACGAATCCCGGCACGACACGATAGACCGCGGTGCCGTCGAAATGACCTTCTTTCGCATAGCGCAGAAAATTGTCGACCGTTACGGGCGCGTGGACGTGATCGAGCTGCAGGGTGATGTCGCCGAGCGAAGTTTCGATCCGGACTTTCGGGCCGATGGCGGCATCTTCGCCCGCTGCTGGAGCGCAAAATGCAACGAACGCGGCAAAGACCGTGGCTGAAACGCGCACCACAGAGCCTTCGATCATTTCGGCGAGACAGCAATATCTGGTCGGCACTTCGATTTGTCTTTTGATTGTCGTTCACTCGGGACAGTCGCTGACCGCAGCTTCGTTGATCTCGAAAAGACTGTGGATCATTCGGTGCCTGAGACGAGCAGCTTAGTTGGCTTCAGACAGGCAGGAGGCCCAAATAAGGCATCGCGCGAAACCAATTTGACAGGTACGCAAGCGCCGAACCTTGTCCGTCACAGGCCATCTTGGGCCGAGCAGTGATCGGCCGTGCAAAACATAGTCGGGAAAAACTTGGACTTTCGGGCAGCGAGTTGCCTCGAATAAACGATTATCCTGTTGATTACATTGCTATATTTGACATTGGAACACCAGTTCTGTGTGTCTGAGCGTGGCATCAGCGGCGTGGTTCCCGCGACCTGTCGACCGAGCGAGACTCAACGAACGCAGATCCTGAC
>JANYBR010000099.1 GCA_025360685.1 Pseudomonadota bacterium | reverse complement strand
AAGTCGCACCCGAAGCCGAAAGTTCCGCGCAACCTTGTCTTCCCCGACGAAGGCGAGGCCTATGCCATCAAGGGCGGCGCGAATAACGATCTCCACGTCATCGACGATCAGAGGCCCGTTGACCGCGACGGACAGAGATTTTCTGCCCTTTTCGAACTCCCACCGGTAAACCTCGCCGCCGTGCCCATGACGAAAATTGATGCACGGGAGGCTGAGCAGGTCACGCGGAACTTTCGGCTTCGGGTGCGACTTAAAATACTCTGGCGAACCCACGATGGCGGCCCGATGGTCTTCTGACACGCGGACTGCGATCATGTCCTTTTGAATGTATTCGCCGAAGTGAATGCCGGCATCGAAGCCTCCGGCCACAATATCCATGCGGCTGTCATCAGCCGTGATGTCGAGAACGACGTCGGGATAATCCCGCGTAAATTTCGCGAGCTTCGGCCCAAGAACCGTAAGACCGGCAAGCCGGGGGATGAGCAGCCGCACACGGCCCGCGGGTTTGTCGCGCAAGCCGGAGAGTTCGCTTAAGGCATCCTGGACGTCGGTGAGCGCCGGGCGCAGGCGCGCCAGCAATCGCTCGCCTGCCTCCGTCGGCGCAACGCTCCGTGTCGTGCGCGAGAGCAAACGCACCCCCAGGTCCTCCTCCAGCCCGCGCATCGCGTGGCTCATTGCCGAGGGGGAAACGCCAAGCCTTTTGCCGGCGCGGGTAAAGCTGCGTTCCTCGGCGACAGCGAGGAAGGCGGCAAGGGTGCTGAGATCGTTTCGTTCCATTGATGAATCCTGCTCACAAGCCTTTGTCTTTAATACATACTACTCAAAAGATATAAAGAGCGTAACTTGGAATTAGGGCCAGTGGGAAACATTGGAATGACATCGAAAGAAAGAAGGCTCACCTATGGAAATCATGCGTAACGGATCAAGGCCATCGCAAAAGGGGCCGGAGCAGTACTTCACCGGCGTTGTGCGGATCGATCCCATTATCCAGGCGCCGGAGCCGTCCCGTGTGACCGGCGCCCTCGTCACTTTCGAACCTGGCGCGCGTTCGGCCTGGCATACCCATCCCTTGGGTCAAACCTTGATCGTCACCCAGGGCGTCGGCTGGACCCAATGCGAGGGTGAACCCATCGTCGAGATTCGCGCAGGCGACGTCATCTGGTGCCCGTCCAATCACAGGCACTGGCACGGCGCGACGCCCACCACAGCAATGTCGCATATCGCCATAACAGAGCAGCTCAACGGCAAGAACGTGGAATGGATGGAAAAGGTCACCGACGAGCAATACCTTGCAGGTCCACAAGACAAGGCGAAGGAGCAATAGCTATGCCAGACAACGGACGTAAAGCATTTGGGGATATCGCGCCGGCGCTGGCGCAATATACAGACGACGTTTTGTTCGGCGACGTTTGGGAAAGGCCGGATCTGAAACCGCGCGACCGCAGTCTCGTCACCGTCGCCTGTCTGATTTCGCTCTACCGCACGAACGAGCTGCCGTTTCACCTCAAGAAGGCGCTGGACAACGGCGTGACGCGCGACGAAATCATTGAGACGATTACTCATCTCGCCTTCTATTCCGGCTGGCCGACGGCAAACACCGCTTTGGCGGTCGCGCGTAAAGTTTTCGAAGAAACAAAGTAAGAGCGCATGGCAACAGCTCAAGAGAAGGAGAGAGGTATGAATTTATCGTTTGAAGGCAAAGTGGCCCTCGTCACTGGCGCCGCCTCAGGCATGGGGCTCGCGACGGCTGAAGCATTTGCCGAAGCCGGTGCGGCCGTGGCCCTGGTCGATATTAACGACGCCGCCGCGCGCAAGGTCGCGGAGCGACTGGCCTCCGCAGGTCACAAGGCACTCGCCATCGCTTGCGATGTCACGGATGAAACCCAGGTCAAAAGGATGGTTGAACAAACACTCGCTGCCTTCGGGCGGCTGGATGTCGCATTCAACAATGCGGGCGTGCAGAGTCTTGCCGTCGAAACGGCGGATTCCACGAGTGAAGAGTTCGACCGGGTGAATGCGATCAATCTGAAGAGCGTATGGCTCTGCATGAAATACGAATTGCTCCAGATGCGCAAACAGGAGAGCGGGGCCATCGTGAACAATTCCTCCATCGGCGGCCTCATCGGCATTCCGGGCCGGGCCATCTACCATGCCACCAAACACGGCGTCATCGGCCTCACCAAAAGCGCTGCTCTGGAATATGCCGCCAGGGGCATCCGCATCAATGCCATATGCCCCGGCGCCATCGAAACGCCCATGGTTGCCGCCATGGTCGCGAAAGAGCCGGAAACGATGAAAGACATCCTGAAGGAACAACCCATCGGCCGCCTCGGCAAACCGGAGGAGATTGCCTCCGCCGTGCTGTGGCTTTGCAGCCCCGGCGCGGGCTTCGTGATTGGACACCCGCTTGCTATCGACGGTGGATACACGGCACGTTAGTTTTGGTGGCTTAGGATACGAGATGTGAATGAGCAATCAAATGAGGTGAAAGGCAGGACAAGGCAATGAAAGGTACAGTTCTTTACGGACCGGGCGACATTCGGTTCGAAGACCGCGAGGACCCGAAAATAATTGAACCCACGGACGCGGTGCTCCGCCTCGCGGCGACCTGCGTGTGCGGATCGGACCTCTGGCCCTATCGGGGCATAGAGAAGATCAAGGGTCCGACCCCGATGGGGCACGAGTACTGCGGCTTCGTCGAAGAGGTCGGCAGCGCGGTCAAATCTATCAAGCCGGGACAATTCGTCGTCGGTTCGTTCGCAACGTCCGACAATACCTGTGCCCATTGCCGGTATGGTTACCAGTCGTCATGCGTCCATCGCGAGTTCATGCTGAGGGCGCAGGCGCCGTTCCTGCGTGTGCCGCAGGCGGATGGGACGCTCGTGCCGACGCCGGGAGGCGCACCCTCCGACGGCCTGATCCCGAGCCTCCTTGCGTGCTCGGACGTGCTGGGCACCGGCTGGTTCGCCGCCGATGCGGCAAACGTCAAGCCGGGGTCGACCGCGGTCGTTGTCGGCGACGGTGCCGTCGGCCTTCTTGGCGTGCTTTCGGCCAAGCAAATGGGAGCCGAGCGCATTATCGCCATGAGCCGTCACGAATCCCGCCAGAAGCTGGCCCGCGAGTTCGGCGCGACGGACATCGTCGCGGAACGAGGCGAGGAGGCGGTAGCACGCATCAAAGATCTAACCAAAGGCATCGGCGCTGACTCGGTGCTGGAATGCGTGGGAACAAAGGAATCGATGATGCAGGCCATCGGCGCCACGCGGCCCGGAGGTTACGTGGGTTATGTTGGCGTACCTCACGGCGTCGAGTTCAAGGGCGAGGAATTGTTCTACCGTCACGTCCACCTTCACGGCGGCCCTGCCCCGGTCCGGCGCTACCTTCCCAAACTGATCGACCTGGTACTGAACGGGACGATCAACCCCGGCAAGGTATTCGATCTGACGCTGCCGCTGGAACAGGTGGCCGAAGGTTACCGCGCGATGGATGAACGGCGCGCGATCAAGGCGCTGCTGCGACCCTAGTCACCGCACAACATTCATACATGAGGTTATTCGACATGGGCCAGTTAATCGACAATTCCCAAACGACAGTTTCTCCTCCAATCTACAGTCGTATGCGCAGGCGCAGCGGCAATGGAGCGCGAAAGATCCGATCCAGCTTCGAGCATTCTGGAAAGAGAAATATGCGTTTGACCGCGCTTATGCTGGCAGTTTGCCTCGCTTTCGGTTTAATTCCGCAGCAAGCTTCTTCTGAAGGGACCCAGAACATGAAAATCAACATAACTGTCTCCGGCAAGACCGTGACGGCGACGGTCATGGACAACCCGATCGCAAAGGACTTCGTTTCTCTGCTTCCCTTGACCATG
>JANYBR010000098.1 GCA_025360685.1 Pseudomonadota bacterium | reverse complement strand
ATCCGCCTGCGTTTCGAGCGTGATGAGATGGGCATCCAGGATGAGCAGATCGTGCGGCCCGTCGGGCTTGGGCACGATCAAACCGGCCGGCGCCGATCCGACCACAGCCTTCATATCTGCGACGAAATCCTTGCTGCCGACGGGATTGATGCGCACCCAGACGGCTTGGCGATGCTTGTCCTTCAGGAATTCCTTGGCCAGGCCGCGCGCCTTCCCGCGGTTCTCCGGCGCGACGGAATCCTCAAGATCGAGGATCAACGCATCCGCCGGTGAGCTCTTCGACTTGGCCAGCTTTTTCTCGCTGTCGGCCGGAACGAAGAGGAGCGACCGCAGGATCATCGACTTCCCCCCTCCGTCTCGCTTCGCTCAACACCTCCCCCGCAAGCGGGGGAGGAAACAAGTCGCGGCCTGCCCGGTTTTCCTCCCCCGTTCACGGGGGAGGTGGCGGCCGCAGGCCGACGGAGGGGGAAAGTCGCGATCATGCGGGCCTGCGATGCATGAGCGCGTTGCGCTTGCATTGCGCGACGATCTCGCCGCGCTGGTTGATGGCCTGGTGCAGGAACAGCACGATGCCCTGCGTGGGGCGGGACTTGCTGTCGCGAATCTCGAGCACCTCGCTTTCAACATGCAACGTGTCACCATGAAAAACCGGCTTGGGAAACAGCACGTCGGTCATGCCGAGATTGGCCACCGTGGTGCCCAAGGTCGTCTCATGCACGGAAATGCCGATCATCAGGCCCAGGGTGAACAGCGAATTGACGATGCGCTGGCCGAATTCGGTTTGCTTGCCATACTCTTCATCGAGATGCAGCGCCGCGGGATTGTGCGTCATCGCGGTGAAGAGGACGTTGTCGGACTCCGTCACCGTGCGACGGATGGCGTGTTCGAACTTCTGGCCTACATGGAACTGTTCGAAATAGAGACCGGGCATGAAACGCCTTTCGCGGCTGCTTCGGACAGATTAGGCGTTGGTGCCGGACAGTTCTAGGGATCGCGATAGAGCATGACGGTTGGTATGCCTTTGTACGTCGTGCGCAGCGCCTCGCGAAACCCGCTCTTTTCTGCAACCCGTAGTGACGGAGTATTCTCAGGAGCAATGATGCACGCCATGCGCACTTTGCCGAAATGCGCATCGCCCCAGGCCAGCGCGGCGCGCACCGCTTCGCTCGCAAAGCCCTTGCCCTGCGCCCGTGTCGCGAGCGACCAGCCGCATTCCGGCGTACCGACCAGCGCTGGAACTATGTCCCGGCGGCCTTCGAGAAAACCGATCTCGCCGATGCGCAGTCCGCTCTGTCTTTCGTGCACCGACCAGAAACCAAAGCCCATGACCTCCCACTGGCCGAAGGTGCGCAGAAACTTCCCCCAGGCGTCTTCCTCCGACAGGGGCACGCCGCCGATGAGGCGCGTTACATCGGGATCGGCCCACATCGCGGCAAAGGCCGGAAAATCGCCGAGCGTGTGACCGCGCAGGATCAGGCGTTCTGTTTGAAGGACGGGAACTTCCATTCGAGTCACTCAATCGCGAGAAAGTTGCCGCTGGCCCGGTCCAGCACTTCAAGCTTGCCGTCGGCGATGCCGAAGCGCGCACCGTCGAGAGCGAGACTGCGCGCGTTCACTCTTTCGGCGACGAAGGGAAACGTCATCAGGTTTTCCAGGGACAGACGGATGCAATCACGCTCCATGGCTTCGTGACGCGCGGCGCGGTCGTGGAGATGGGCCGAATGTTCCAATGCCGGTTCGAGCAGTCCGATCCAGGCGCTGAGGAACGGGATGCCGGCGGCGAGCTTGCCGTCGAGCGCGGCTTCCACGCCGCCGCATTGTGCATGACCGAGCACGACAATATTTTTCACCTTGAGCTGAAGCACCGCGAAGGCGAGCGCCGCGCTGGTGCCGCGATGGCCGCTGTCGGATTCGAACGGGGGCACGATGCCGGCGACATTGCGGATAACGAAGAGTTCGCCGGGCCGCGCATGGAAGATCGTGGCGGGATCGGCTCTGGAGTCGCTGCAGGCGATGATGAGATATTCGGGACTCTGGCCCCTGTGCGCCAGCTCCTCGTAATGCGCACGCTCTTCCGGCCAGCGCCCGGCCTTGAACATGCGATAACCTTTGATGAGTTTTTTCATGTCATGCTGCCAACGGATAAAGGAATACCAGCTCGTCATCCCCGGCGAGCGTTGCGAAGCAATGTGAGGGAAGGCGACCCAGGTTTATACATCCGCTCAAATCCATTGAAAGAATCATTCCTCGCCAATCTTGAATACTGCGCGTGATTTCTACTCCTGGGTCCCCTGCCCTCGCATCGACTATGCCGATGCTCGCCGGGGATGACAGGTTCAATACGACTTCGGAAGGTCCAGCACGTTTTCCGCGATGTACGAAAGTATCAGCTGCTCACTCACCGGCGCGATGCGCGGGATCAAGGACTCCCGGAGCAACCGCTCCACCTGAAATTCCTTCGCATAGCCCATGCCGCCATGGGTCATCATCGAGCGCGTGCAGGCGTCGAAGGCAGCGCGCGCGCCGAGGAACTTGGCAGCGTTGGCTTCGGCGCCGCAGGGCTGTTTGGAATCGTAGAGCGCCGCGGCGCGCAGACACATCCACCAGGCGCTTTCCAGCGCCATCCAGCTTTCGGCGAGCGGATGCTGCACGCCCTGGTTCTGTCCGATCGGCCGGCCGAACACGACTCTGTCGCGGGCATATTTCGCGCCGCGCGCCAGCGCGTCGCGGCCAAGTCCGACCGCTTCGGCAGCGATCAGAATCCGTTCCGGGTTGAGACTGTCGAGCAGGATGCGAAAGCCCCGGCCCTCCTCGCCGATGCGATCCTCGTCGGGCACGAACAAATCGTCGATGAACACCGTGTTCGAATCCACTGCCGCGCGGCCCATCTTCGGGATGCGGCGCACTTCGACCTTGGAGCGGTCGAGGTCGGTGTAGAACAACGTCATGCCGTCGGCCGGCCGCTTGCCGTCTTCCTTCTTGGCGGTG
>JANYBR010000083.1 GCA_025360685.1 Pseudomonadota bacterium | reverse complement strand
GTACTGTCACTGACGGTGATGGCAACGAAGATGCCGTTCGTGGGGCGCGGTTGAGGCCGAATTGATTGGAAAAGCATTTCGGTCGGTCCTCGTCCTTCGACAGTTCAGACGCTGCCGCTTTGAACGGTCGAAGAATGGATGGCGAAACCAACCGGGACGAGAGCAAAGCCTTCGTTAGCTCGCGCGCAGAATTTTTCTGAAGGCGCGATCACGCTTGAGAAACACTTCGCGGCGCATGGCAGAATTGCGGGTGCGGTAGCGTTCGGCGTAGATCAGCGTCCACTTGCCGCCGCGGGTGGTCCTCGCGCCCGTGCCGCTGTTGTGCTGTTCGACCCGGCGGTCGAGATCCAGCGTCCAGCCGACATAAGTTCGCTTGGGTTTTGTTCGGCTCAACAAAACGTAGACAAAGGCCGCCACGTCAGGCCGCGAGCGCCTGCTCGGCCCCAGACCACAGCGCGATCAGCTCGGTCTCGATCTCGCGCGGTGCGATCATACGGCAGAGGCGCGCCCTCGCTTCCCGCCGGAGCACGGCGCAAGTTGGAAAGCACGCGCGCTCGACATACCAGCCCAGATGCTTGCGGAAGATTTTCACACCGTGAACGTCGCCGTAAAACCGCAGACTGTCGCGAAAATGCTCCAGCACGATCGCGAGGCGCGCCGCAGGATCGGGCTCGATCATGGCGCCGCCGCTCAGCAAGGCTCGACCGAGCGCCGCCGCGACCCAGGGCCGGCCATAGGCGCCCCGTCCGATCATGATTGCATCGGCACCCGATTGCGCCAGTGCGGCGCGTGCGCTCGCAGCATCGACGATGTCGCCATTGACGATCATCGGCAGCTTCGTTGCGGCTTTCACCTCGGCGACCGCACGCCAATCGGCCCGGCCGGAATAGAATTGGTTGCGCGTGCGGCCATGTACGGTGAGCGCGCGCACGCCAGCTCGTTCGGCGCGCATCGCAAGCTCCGGCGCGTTGCGTGAGGTGTCGTCCCAGCCGAGCCGCATCTTCAAAGTCACGGGCCGCGACGTCGCGCCCACGGTGGCCGCGATCAGCCGTTCGGCTTCGTCGAGGTCGCGCATCAGCGCCGAACCCGACAGGGCGCCAGTCACTTCCTTAGCCGGACATCCCATGTTGAGGTCGATGATATCCGCACCAGCGGCTTCGGCCATCTGCGCCCCGCGACCCAGCCATTGCGCGGTGCGCCCGACGAGCTGGATGACGGTCAGCGGCAAACCCTCACCGACGGCCGCGCGCCGCACCACGTCAGGACGGCCGCGCGCGAACAGCTCACAAGCGACCATCTCGGTCGCCACGTATGGCGCGCCAAGCCGTGACGCCGCGCGGCGGAACGGCAGATCCGACACGCCTGTCATCGGCGCGGTGAGGACCCGTCCGGCGATGCGCACATCGCCAATGGAAAAACCATCGTTCATCTCACGGACCGGGCGGCGCCACGGAAATCAGTTTCATGTTGAAGACCAGAGTCTGGTTGGGCCCGATGTCCGCACCGGCGCCATCCGCCCCGTAGGCGAGCCCAGACGGAATCACGAGCTGCCATTCGTCGCCCTCGCGCATCAGCTTGAGTGCTTCCACCCAGCCGGGAATCAGTCGGCCGGCGGGAAAGCTCGCCGTCTGGCCTGGCTGGGTCTGATCGAAGACATGGCCATCGATCGTCCAACCCTTATAGGTGACCGTCACGACGTCTGTCGGGCTCGTCACTTTCTTGCCATTGCCGGAAGTGGTGACGCGGTATTGCAGCCCGCTGGCAGTGGTGACAACGCCTTTCTGCGCCCCGTTGTCGGCCAGATACTTCTGGTTGGACTGCGGTGTCAGGTCGTAATGCGCGCTGGATGGTTGCTGTTTGCTGCAGCCGCCGACCAAAGCCCCGGCGATCACGACGGCCGCCAGTGAGGACAAGAACTTCATAGTCATGTTACCGATTGCCTCGCGCGGATTGCGCCACGGGTTAGAGCGTGTTCCGTCCGGTTCACGCAAGGGCTAGGCTGGCCGCCACGCTATGTGCTACCGCTTCGGCGACCTTGATGCCGTCGACCGCGGCGGAAAGTATGCCGCCCGCAAAACCTGCGCCTTCGCCGGCGGGGTAGAGCCCGATCGTGTTGACGCTCTCGAAATCGTCGTTACGCCTGATGCGGATCGGCGAGGAGGTACGCGTTTCCACGCCGGTCAGAACGGCATCCGCCATGTCGAAGCCGGGGATCTGGCGGCCGAAGGCGGGTAGCGCCTCGCGGATCGCGGCGATTGCATAATCCGGCAGACAGCTCGAAAGATCCGTGAGCATCACACCGGGGCGGTACGACGGAACCACGCCGCCAAGCGACGTCGACGCACGGCCGGCAAGGAAATCGCCGACCAGCTGGGCCGGCGCGGCGTAGGTACCGCCGCCCGCTTCGAAGGCGCGTGCTTCCCATTTGCGCTGCAATTCGATGCCTGCCAGCGCGTGCCCGGGAAAATCGGCTGGCGTGATGCCTACGACGATGCCTGCATTCGCATTGCGTTCGTTGCGCGAGTATTGGCTCATGCCGTTGGTCGCGACCCGTCCCGCTTCGCTGGTTGCGGCGACGACAGTTCCCCCCGGGCACATGCAGAAACTATAGACGGAGCGGCCGTTCGATGCGTGATGGACGAGCCGATAATCGGCCGCGCCGAGCGCCTTGATGCTCTTGCCGTAGCGCGCACGGTCGATCAGCGACTGTGGATGCTCGATGCGAAAACCTATGGAAAAAGGTTTCGCTTCGATGTCGACCCCGTGCGCCACGAGCATTTCGAACGTGTCGCGGGCGCTGTGTCCCGGTGCCAGCACGACATGATCGGCCGCAACGCGCGTCCCGTCCGCCAACACCACGGCGCGCACCCGGCGCCGGCCGCCATGCGTTTCTATGTCGAGATCATCGACTCTGCTCTGAAAACGATATTCGCCGCCCAGCGACTCGATTGTTTTGCGCAGGCTCTCCACCATGGTCACAAGCCGGAATGTTCCGATGTGTGGATGCGTGTCGATCAGGATTTCCTCCGGCGCCCCGGTCTTGACGAATTCGGTGAGTACCTTGCGACCGAGAAACCGCGGATCCTTGATCTGGCTGTAGAGCTTGCCGTCCGAAAATGTGCCCGCGCCGCCTTCGCCGAACTGCACATTGGATTCGGGATTGAGAACGGAGCGCCGCCACAGACCCCAGGTGTCCTTGGTGCGTTCACGCACCACTTTGCCGCGATCCAGGATGATCGGGCGAAAACCCATCTGGGCCAGGATGAGACCGGCGAAGAGTCCGCACGGCCCAGCACCGATCACGACCGGCCGACGTTCGCTGCGCTCCGGCGCGCGCGCGACCAGGCGGTACTCCATGTCCGGCGAGGGCCGCACCTGCGGGTCGCCTGCGAAACGTTTCAGGATCGCCGCCTCATCGCGCAACGTCACGTCGAGCGAATAGATAAAGACGATCGCCGATTTTTTGCGGGCATCGTGGGTTCGCTTGAAAACCGCAACGGACGCCAGGTCGCTGGCCGGGATGCGCAACCGCCGGAGGACCGCGGCGCGGATCGCATCCGGTTCATGGTCGAGCGGCAGCTTGATTTCCGTCAGACGCAGCATGGCCGGACCAATATCCAACGGTCGCGGCAAAGGAAAGGGTGCTTGCATGGACTCACTGCCTTGCCGATACAGGCCAGATGGAGAAAGAGCGTTCGGCAATTGCGGTGATCGGCGGTGGGCCTGCAGGCCTGATGACCGCCGAAATCCTGAGTTCTGGCGGACACCAGGTAACGATCTATGACCGCATGCCGTCGTTGGGGCGCAAGCTGTTGATGGCGGGACGCGGCGGCCTCAACCTCACGCACTCCGAGCCGTTCGAGCAGTTCATGTCACGCTATGGCGCGGCCGCTCCGCAGTTGCGCCCCATCATCGAAGGGTTTCCGCCGTCGACGCTGATCGAGTGGGCACATGGATTGGGGCAGGAGACCTTCGTCGGCTCAAGCGGGAAGATATTTCCGAAAGCGATGAAGGCGTCTCCGCTTCTGCGCGCCTGGCTCAAGCGCTTGGGTGGGCAGGGCGTTCAGGTTCGATTGCGCCATCGCTGGCGAGGTTGGGACGAAGAGGGTTCGCTTCTGTTCGAGACGCCTCACGGCCCAGAACATGTCCTCGCCGACGCGACAATTCTGGCCCTTGGCGGCGCCAGCTGGCCACGCCTTGGATCGGACGGCGGCTGGGCGAAAATTCTCGAACAGCGCGGGGTGGAAATCGTGCCTTTGGCGCCGTCGAACTGCGGCTTTGCGGTTTCCTGGAGCGCCACCTTTCGCAACCGTTTTGCCGGCACGCCGCTGAAGAACATCGCGATAAAGTTCGAAGGCCACCAGGCTCGCGGCGAATTGTTGGTCACATCCTATGGCATCGAGGGCGGCGCGGTGTATGCGCTGAGTGCGCCATTGCGAAATGCAATCGCGCGACGCGGACCGGTCGAAATTGCAATCGATTTGCGTCCCGAAGCATCGGAGGGCGACCTCGCGAGCAAACTGCGAACTCCGCGTGGCAAAAACACGCTGTCGAATTTCCTGCGCAAAGCACTTCATCTGTCACCTGTCGAAATCAATTTGTTGCGCGAGGCGCATGGTTTGGCCTTTGGCGGCGATCTCGAAATACTTTCCGGCAAGATCAAATGCGTGCCGGTTTCATTGCTCGCGCCCCAACCGATCGCGCGCGCCATCTCGTCGGCTGGTGGCGTGGCATTCGGCTCGGTCGACGAAAATCTGATGCTCCGCGCGCTGCCGAACGTCTATGTGGCCGGAGAAATGCTGGACTGGGAAGCGCCCACCGGCGGCTATCTGGTGCAGGCCGTGCTCGCCAGCGGCGCATTTGTCGCCCGCGCGGCCCTGCGCCGGTTTGCGCTCTGAACGCGCATTGGCGATGATCACGCCATGAGCCGCATACTCGCCGTTCACGCCCATCCTGACGACATCGAGACGCTCTGCGCCGCCACCCTGGCGCTGCTGGCGGCGAGGGGTCATCACATCACGATTGCGACCATGACAGCGGGCGATTGCGGTTCCGTCGAGATGACGCTTGAGGAAACCGCGAAGGTCCGTCGGCAGGAAGCCGCCATGGCTGCGGCGCTCATCGGAGCCGACTATATTGGTGCCGCGTTCGGCGATCTTTGCGTCTTCAATGACGATCCGTCGCGCCGCTGGACCACCGAGCTGGTGCGCGCCGCGCGGCCCGACATTGTGATCACGGCCGCGCCGGCCGACTATCACCCCGATCATGAAGCGACCAGCGTTCTGGTGCGCGATGCGTTGTTCGCGTCATCCGTACCCAACTACAAAACTGGTCCTGAGCGCGCCTTGAATGCTATCCCGCATCTCTATTTCATGGATCCGATCGAAGGCCGCGACCGCGCGGGCAAGCCGATCGAGCCCGAATTCGCCGTCGATGTGACGCAGTATTTCGACAAGAAGTGCGCGATGCTCGCCGCTCATGCCAGCCAACGCAACTGGGTGCTCAAGCAGCACGGCATCGACGATTACATGGGCGCCATGCAGCAATGGACCGCCAAGCGTGGGCGGCTGTTTGGCGTGTCCTACGCTGAAGGTTTCCGTCAATACACGGGCACGCCATATCCGCGCACCAAGCTGCTCCAGGAACTGGTCGGCGGAGCATTGTTGTTGCCCTGAGAACGCACATACGCGTGAACGGCTTGCCGCTGCGCGGATCGGCCCATAGTTTTGCAGCGAACGATCGAGCTCTCCGCGATGCGACGAATTCTGTACGTATGTTTTTCCATCCTGCTGCTTGCGATTTATGCGAGTCTTTCGGCGGCGGCCCAGGAGCGCAAGGAGCGCGAATTTCAGGAGTGCACCGGCTGTCCGTTGATGGTGGGGATACCGGCAGGTGCCTTCTTGATGGGTAGTCCGGCGGATGAACCGGGCCGTTTCGATGCCGAGGGCCCGCAGCATCGTGTCAGTATCCGTGCCTTCGCGCTTGGCAAGTTCGACGTGACGACGGCGGAGTTTCTCGCCTTCCTGCGCGACACCGGCTATCAGCCCGCACCGTGCAACAAGACGCTGACTCTTGGTTGGCAGTCGCCAGGCCACGGGCGAGCCTATCCGCGCTCCGATGCCGAGCCGCCGACCTGGCCCGCCACCTGTGTCGGCTGGAAGGATGCACAGACCTATGTCGGTTGGTTGAACGCCAGAGCGCATGCCGCGCATCCCGAACTGGCGCGGCATGGTGGACCGTATCGCCTGCCGAGCGAAGCCGAATGGGAATATGCGGCGCGCGGCGGCACGCTGACATCGCGCTGGTGGGGCAATGGGGTTGGAACGGATAATGCGAACTGCAACGGCTGCGGCAGCAAGTCCGACGATCGCGTCCTGACGGACGCCGACAGTTTCGCGCCCAATCCGTTTGGCCTTTACGGCGTACTCGGCAATGCCTGGCAATGGACGGCCGATTGCTGGCACAAGAGCTATGTCGGTGCGCCCTCCGACGGTAGCGCCTGGAGCGGCGCCGATTGCGGCAAGCATGTGCTGCGCGGCGGTTCGTGGGACAATGTACCGATCTTCGTGCGTTCGGCGGCGCGCACGGCCGGGAGCGTGACACAGGACGAGTATGACTATTCCAGCCTGGCCGGCTTTCGCGTCGCGCGCTCGCTACCTTGATTGTGTTACTGCAAAGCGTCGCGCGGATTGAAGGTCAAGACCATATCCATTTGCTCGGGGTAGTTGCCGGCCGGCAGCGGCACCGGTGACGACAGCAAAACCGCGTTGCGCGCGCTGAGCGCGATGTCGCGGAACACGGCATCGGTACGATAGCGCTCCATGTCGACGATCTCGGCTTTGCGGATCGCGCCGGCGCGCGTCATCACCACATGAATGGCGATTCCGAAGCTGCGCCCGCCAAGCGTGTGCAGGTCGAGACTCCAATGGCGCACGACATGCTGGCGTACGAAGTCGCGTACGCCGTAGGCAGCCTGATCGCCAGGCACTGCATCGGCGCTGGTCGAGGTGACATCGGCCTCTCCGGAAATGGCCACTACGCGCGGATCGGTTTGCGGCTGGCGCAAACGCGCCAACGCCCGCAGCTTGGCGTCGAGATTTTCCAGCGGCATGGGTTTGCTTGCCCGCGGTGAGACACCTTCGGGCGGCACCGGGCTTGTTTGTTCGCGCCGCGCCGCCGGCACGCGTTTCTGCTGCGGCATGGCGGATTTGAGCGGCGAGGGCAGTGATGCGGTCTGTTCGCCGAGTTGTATTACATCGACCGGCACGATGTGGGGCACAGCGAGCTGCGGCGATGAGCCGATTTGCATGCCCAGCAGGACGATGAGCGCAACGACGATCGCGTGCATCGCCAGCGCACTGAGAAATCCCGGACCCGTCGCGCGCGCATGCTTCCCGACGAAATCCAGGAATGCTTTTTCGTTCAACTCGCCGGCGGCAAGGACCTGCATGTGGCACGAACTCTGAAGCACGCGCCCTTTCGAGCAGCGCGCGCCAATACTGTCCCCAAGCCGCGATGCTGCCTTCTCGACGCCACCTGCGCAAGCACGGATGCTGGCGCCGCCACGCTCAGATCAGATCGCCACCCGCTGCCGACGCCGTCGTGCCGAACTGCTTATATGCCTTGATGACATTGCGGCCCGTGGTCCAGCGATGCACCTCGTCGGGCCCGTCGACCAAACGCTGCGAGCGGATATGCGTGTACCAGGCGGCGAGCGGCGTATCCTGGCTGTAGCCAAGCGCGCCATGCAGCTGGATCGCGGTGTCGACGACCTTGTGGACCATGTGTGCGAGGAAGACCTTCGCGATGCCGTTCTCCTGGCGCAGGTCCATGCCCTTCTCGGCCTTGTAGGCGATGTGCAGCAGCATCAAGCGTGCGATGTAGAGCTCGCTGGCGCAGTCGGCGAGCATGAACTGCACGCCTTGCCGGTCCGACAGCGGCTTTCCGAATGTCGAACGGTTGGTGACGTGCTTGACCGCCATGTCGAGCGCGCGCTGCGCCATCGCGACATTGTGCATGCC
>JANYBR010000057.1 GCA_025360685.1 Pseudomonadota bacterium | reverse complement strand
GCGCAAGGCAATACTCCTGATAGGTTCGAATCCGGTGGTCATACTAGCCGCCCGAAGCGATACGGCAAAAGCCGTTACAGGGCGTTAACAGCCGCACCCATTATGGGGCCAATTTCGCCGTGTAGCGCGAGGTCGGCATATTGTTCCTGTTCCGTAGGCTCGCGATTGAGGATTACCAACTGCGCGCCATTGCGTTTGGCAAGAAGCGGAAACCCTGCCGCTGGATAAACAACCAACGATGAACCGAGCACAACGAAAAGGTCGCACGCAAGCGTCGCGCGCGTGGCACGCTCCATTTCCACTTCCGGCATGGCTTGGCCGAACGAAATGGTCGCTGTCTTGACGATGCCGTCGCAGGCGGAACAGTCGGGCGGCTCACCATAGCTCTCAAAATGCTTCCGGACATTAGCGATCTCCATTCGTTGTCCGCAGTCCAGGCATTTTGCGTAGCGCGTATTGCCATGGAGCTCGATTATCTGTTCCTCCGAAATTCCCGAGTCCTGGTGCAAATTATCGATGTTCTGGGTGATGACGTGAGTGACTCTCCCGAGCCGGACGAGTTCCGCAACTGCGTTATGCCCTGCGTTCGGCTTCACCTTGTTCCAAGTTCCTTCCATCTCGAACCGCCGCCGCCAACTCTCGCGCCGTGCCTCGGCAGAGGCGACAAACTCGTCGAAATTGATCGGCATCATCTTGGTCCAAATCCCGCCCCGCGAGCGGAAATCGGGAATGCCGGACTCCGTCGAGATGCCGGCCCCGGTAAATACGACCGCGCGGCGCGATGCGCGTATCAGCGATGCCAGTTCCAACGCGCCTTGGTCTGAAGTCTGATCGGTCATGCTCACGTC
Source organism: Pseudomonadota bacterium (assembly GCA_025360685.1). Taxonomy (GTDB): domain Bacteria; phylum Pseudomonadota; class Alphaproteobacteria; order Micropepsales; family Micropepsaceae; genus Rhizomicrobium. Next base: position 3,032 of record JANYBR010000057.1, on the reverse strand, counting down.
AGGATGCGGCGCCGGTGTGAAAATGTAGTGGTGCGCCCTAGGGGAGTCGAACCCCTCTTGCAAGAATGAAAATCTTGAGTCCTAACCGATAGACGAAGGGCGCTTGCCGAGGCGGGCTATAAAGGCGGATTTGGCGCATTGCAACCCTTTGGCACCAGCGCGGCCACTCCGGCCTCAGGCACCCGCCGACGCGGCATCCTCGACATGCAATTGGACGCGTTTTCGTCCGTTCCATTCGTCTGCCCGGAGCCGGCCCACGACATGAATTCGCCGACCTCGCGCCGCCAGCAGCCCCTTGCCCAAAGGCGTGTCCGCGCTGCGAAACGCAATGGCATCCAAGGCCGTGCCGTCGCCGCCCGCCAGCCTGAGGCGGACATGGTCTTTGCCCACCACGTCGGCGAAGCGAACGAAAACATCGGCCAGAACCATCAGTGGCTCTGAATTGCCGGCTCCAAATGGACCGGCATCCGCAATTTCGTTGACCAACGCAACGCTTGCGCCGGCGGGCGAGAGCACGGTGTCGATTTCCAACTCGCCGGTCGCGGCGAGTGCATCTCCTGACTTTGAAAACTCTTCCGCAAGGAAAGCGCGGAACTGGTCGACTTGTTCGGGCCTCAGGCTAAAGCCGGCGGCCATGCTGTGTCCCCCGCCACTGTCGATCAACTTTCGCTCGCGCGCCTCGCGTACCGTCGCGCCGATATCCACGCCGGGAATCGAACGCGCCGAGCCGCGACCAAGTCCGCCTTCGAACCCTGCCACCAGGGACGGTTTTCCGAAGCGATCCTTCAGTCGTCCGGCGACGATACCGACGACGCCAGCATGCCAGCCATCGCTGCAGACAAACAGGTAAGGCGCGTTGGCTTGGGGCTCGACCAACGCAATGGCCTCTTCGAGAATAAGTTTTTCGATTGCCTGGCGCTCGCGATTGCGCGTGTCCAGTTCGAGCGCCAACTCCCTCGCAGCAGACGCGTTCTTCGCGATCAGCAGATCGACGCCGAGGCTGCTGCGGCCAACCCGACCACCGGCGTTGATGCGCGGCCCGAAGACAAAACCCAAATGGTAGGGCGTGAACGGCGGCCCAATTTGGGATATCGCAGCCAGCGCCGCCATTCCCGGACTCTCCAGTTTCGCCAGCCTCGCAAGACCCGCCCTGACAAAAGCACGATTGACGCCTGTCAGAGGCACGACGTCGCAGATTGTTGCCAGGCCAACCAGATCGATAAAGGCGCGCAGGTCAGGTTCCGCAATCGCCTTGGACGAATACCATCCGTCGTCGCGCAATGCGCGATTCAGCGCGACCGTAAACAAGAACGTGATGCCGGCCGCACACAAATGTCCCAGCCCCGAACTGTCTCCGGGCTGGTTCGGGTTCACATGCGCAACAGCCGGAGGAACCATCTCGACCGTGTGATGATCCAGCACAACGACCGCGAGACCCGCCTCCGAGGCGATCTTCAACGGAGCAGCCGCGCCCGCACCGCAATCAACCGTAATGACGAGCGAAACGCCGTCAGCCTTCAGCTTCAGCAATGCGTCAGCGTTTGGCCCGTAACCTTCGGTCATTCTGTCCGGAATGTAGATCCGGGGCGATGCGCCGACCGCCGACAGGAATTCGTGCAACAAGGCTGCGGAAGTCGAGCCGTCGACGTCGTAGTCGCCGAAGATTGCGATGCTTTCGCCCTCTTCGATGGCCTTGAGGGCACGCGCAACCGCTTTATCCATGTCCTTCAGAGTCAGCGGTTCGGGCAGATAGCGTCTGAGCGTGGGGTTCAGAAAATCCGCTGCTTCATCCAAACTGACGCCACGCGCGACAAGCAGCCGAGCCAGCCCTTCGGACAAATTCGCCGAGCGCGCGAGCATCTGCACGGCGCTTTCGTCGACTTTCCGCATCCGCCACCTGCGGCCCGAAAACGACCGAGCGACGCCCAACGCCGCAGCAGAAGTCAGTGACAGCGGCTCAGCGCTCATCCTTCAGATGCCGCGAGCGCACGTGGCGCGCCTTGATCCAACGCACCGTGCCAGTGGCGGAACGCATCACGACGCTTTCGGTCGTGATGAAATTGCCGGTTTTGTGCACGCCTTCGAGCATCGAGCCGTCGGTCACTCCTGTGGCAGCGAATACGACGTCGCCCGACGCCATATCCATCAAGGAGTATTTCTTCTTGAGGTCCTTGATGCCCCACTTGGCGGCGCGTTCGCGCTCGGAATCGTTGCGAAATACCAGCCGCGTTTGGATCTGTCCGCCCACGCACCGCAGGGCCGCTGCTGCCAGGACGCCTTCGGGGGCGCCGCCCGTGCCGATATAGATATCGATGCCGGTAGCGGGATCGCTCGTTGCGATCACGCCGGCAACATCGCCGTCGGTGATCAATCGCACCGCCGCGCCAACTTCACGCACGGCGGCAATCAGTTTTTCATGCCGCGGCCGATCCATGATGCAGGCTGTGATTTCCTTGGGCCTTACGCCCTTCGCCTTGGCGAGCGCCAGGATATTGTCCTTCGGATCGGCGTCGAGATCGATGATCCCATCGGGATAACCGCCGCCGATCGCGATCTTGTCCATGTAGGTGTCAGGCGCGTTGAGCAGCGTTCCGGGTTCGGCCATCGCCATGACGGCAAGTGCGTTCGGCAGTGCCTTTGCGGTAAGAGTGGTCCCTTCCAATGGGTCCAGCGCGATATCGATCGCGATGCCACCAGACCCGACTTTCTCGCCGATATAAAGCATTGGAGCTTCGTCACGTTCGCCCTCGCCGATCACCACCGTCCCGGAGATCGGCAGCGAGTTGAAGGCAGTACGCATCGCTTCGACGGCCGCGTGATCGGCTGCATGTTCGTTGCCGCGGCCGATCTGCTCCGACGCCGCGATCGCCGCCGCTTCGGTCACACGAACGGCTTCGAGTGCAAACGCGCGGTCCAATGGCCTGCTTGTCATGCCTTCTCCTTGGGCTATCAGGGCCGCCTACGCAGCCTCCATGGGAATCATGCAGGGACGCGCGCGCACCTTGTCCGAGGTGGCGATCACCTTCAAGGCG
>JANYBR010000052.1 GCA_025360685.1 Pseudomonadota bacterium | reverse complement strand
GTCTCGACTGATCCCAGGAACGCACCCGCCGGCGCATATCAGATCGAGACCCATCACACGCAGGTTCTCTTCGCGATTCCCCATCTGGGCATCACGGACTATTACGGCCGCTTCGAAAAGGTTTCGGGAACGCTCAATTTTAATCCTGGCGCTCCGGAGAAGAGTTCCGTCTCCGTTGCGATCGAAACCGCAAGCGCCAACGTCGTGAGCGAGCAGCTCATCAATGAGATTGTCGGGCCGAGTGTTTTCGATTCGGCGCACTTTCCGACCGCGACATTCAAATCGACTTCTCTGGAGCGTACCGGACCTGTCTCGGGCAAAATGACAGGCGATCTGACCATTCATGGCGTCACCAAGCCGGTCACGTTCGACGTGACGTTCAATGGCGGCCTGCCGGCGCCGATGGGCGCGGCCTATGACATAGGTTTCCACGCGACGGCTACGATCAAGCGCAGCGAATTCGGCCTCGACAAGATGATGTGGGCGAGTTTTGTTGGCGATGATGTTAAGCTGATCATCGAAGCGATGTTCCAGCAGCAAAAGGCGTAAGCCATGGCCATTCGCAATAGCGTGCTGCGCTACGGAAGCGTGGCAATGACGCTGCATTGGCTGATCGCAGCAAGCGTGCTGGTCAATCTCGGCCTCGGTCTCTACATGGCCGACCTGCCGCGCAGCGATCCGAGCCGTTTTATGTTTTTTCAGACGCACAAGTCGATCGGTTTGACCGTACTGGTGCTGAGCCTGCTGCGGCTGGGCTGGCGGCTGGTCAATCCTATCCCACCGTTGCCACGCGGCATGCACCCTTTGCTGCGGCTTGGTTCTCGGGCGACGCACTTTATTTTCTATTTCATGATCATCGCAATTCCGCTCGCCGGCTGGGCGATGGTCTCGTCGTCGCCACTGGGTCTGGCTACGCCCTATTTTGGCCTCTTCTCATGGCCAAACATTCCGTTCCTGGCCGACCTGCCCCGGGCGACCAAAATGCAGAATGTCGACGTGTTCTTGACCACGCATGCATTGCTTGCCGATCTGACCATCGGGCTAATCGGCCTGCATGTGATGGGCGCGCTGTATCACCAGTTCCTGCGCCGCGATGACGTGCTGCGGCGAATGATACCGGGAACGCAGGTGAACGACCCGGCATGATCAGAAATCTTGTCATAGCAACAGCGCTCGCAGCCTTGGCGCTAACGCCGGCGACTGCCGCCTCGTGGAACATCGATCACGCAAAAAGCCGCCTCGGTTTCTCCGTGCAATGGAGTGGCGAGCCGTTCGTGGCCACTTTCAAGACCTGGAATGCGACCATCAGTTTCGATCCCGCCGACCTGGCACGCGCCAAGGCTACGGTCACGATCGATCTGGGTAGCGAGACTTCGGCGTTTCCGGACAACGATGACGGTCTCAAGGGGCCCGAAGGTTTCTCGACATCGCAGTTTCCGACCGCACGCTTCGAGACCGCAGGCTTTGTTGCCAAGGGCGGCGGCAACTATGTCGCCACCGGGCGGCTAACTATCCACGGCGTGGAACGCCAAGTTTCCTTGCCGTTTGCCCTGAGCATCACAGGTAACACGGCTCACATGACCGGCAGGACAGTCGTGATGCGATCGGATTTTGGCCTTGGACACGGTGAATGGGCCTCACCGGCAACCATTGCCCATGAAGTCACCATAACGGTCGATCTGACGGCGACAAAAGCCCGCTGATTTCCGCTATAGAATGCGGCGATGGATAGCGCAGCCAAATCGAGGATACGACCGGCCGACATCGCCGCGATCAGGGAGGCCGCAAGGATTCTTCGCGACGGCCGCCTGGTCGCGTTTCCGACTGAAACCGTCTATGGCCTCGGCGCCGACGCCACCAACGGCCGAGCCGTTGCGGCTATTTTTGCGGCCAAGCGTCGTCCACAGTTCAATCCGGTAATCGTCCACGTGCGCGACTTGGCGCAAGCCGAGGTCTATGCCGTGTTCGACCCAGTCGCGCGAAAGCTCGCAGCTGCGTTCTGGCCGGGCGCTCTCTCGCTTGTCTTGCCACGCCGTCGAGATTGCCGGTTGTCGAAACTTGTGAGCGCAGGCCTCGACACGGTGGCGCTGCGCGTGCCGGCACACCCAATTGCTGTGCGTTTGTTGGCCGAGGCGGGAGTTCCCATCGCAGCACCCAGTGCCAACGCGTCCGGACGCATCAGCCCGACAACCGCGTCGCATGTCGAGCAGAGTCTCGGCGCAAATGTCGATCTCATCCTCGACGGCGGCGCCACACCGCTTGGACTTGAATCAACCATCATCGGCTTTGATGCGGGCAAGCCCATCCTGCTGCGAGTCGGAGCAATCGCGCGTGGCGACATTGAGTCCGTTGCCGGCCGGCTTGTGGAACCTAGTAGCTCCGGCGTCCAATCTCCGGGACAACTCGCCAGCCACTACGCACCCCGCGGACCGATCCGGTTGAACGCCACGACAGTCGCAGCCAATGAGGCATTGCTGGCTTTCGGTCCAAACACACCGTCCGGCGCGCACATCACCCTAAATCTGAGTAAGGCATCCGACCCGAGCGAAGCTGCCGCCAATCTTTTCGCCATGCTGCATATGCTTGACGCGATCGGATCGCCGATTGCGGTGATGCCGATTCCCGCCGCAGGGCTGGGCGAGGCGATCAACGACCGGCTAGAGCGCGCCGCGGCACCGCGCGAGGCGTCATGAAGCCGGAGCTTGCCGCGCGTCTGAAGCGGGCAGCCGGAGCAAATGGCTTTTCGGAGGATCCCGCCGAGATCGCGCCGCATCTCGAAGAGTGGCGCAGCAAGTATAAAGGCAAGTCGCCCCTTCTGTTGAAGCCTGCGACCACACACGAAGTCTCGGCGATCCTTGCCATTTGTAACGACACGAACACCGCCGTCGTGCCGCAGGGAGGCAACACCGGGCTGGTCGGCGGCCAGATCCCGTTCGACGGAGAAATTCTTCTCAGCCTGTCCCGGATGAAGCGCGTTCGCGCTCTCGACAGAGCGGCACAGACCATTTCCGTGGAAGCGGGCGTTATCCTGATCGACGTTCAGCGCGCCGCCGAATCGGCGGACCTGTTATTTCCGCTCAGTCTCGCTGCCGAAGGTTCGGCGACGATTGGCGGAAACCTCTCGACCAATGCCGGCGGTGTTAACGTGCTCCGCTACGGCATGGCGCGCGATCTTGTGCTGGGACTTGAGGTCGTACTCGCAGATGGACGCGTGCTCGATCTGCAACGTGCGCTGCGCAAGGACAACAGCGGCTATGACCTCAAGCAGCTCTTTGTCGGCTCGGAAGGCACGTTGGGCGTCATCACGGCGGCCACATTGAAACTGTTCCCGAGACCGGCCGTGCGCGTGACCGCCTTTGTGGCGGTGCCCTCGCCCGACGATGCGGTGAAGCTTCTATCCCACATGCAGGCGCAGACGGGCGGACAGCTGTCCGCGTTCGAACTGGTGCCCCGGATTGGCATCGAACTCGTCGCCGCGCACATCCCCGGAGCGCGCGATCCTCTCTCCGCCGGCTCGCCCTGGTACGTCTTGCTGGAGGCGGCGGGCGTCGAACAGTTGGACCTGAACCGGAGCGTCGAAACGTCGCTCGCGACGGCAATGCAAAGCGGCATGGCAACTGATGCCGTCATCGCTTCAAACGAGACCCAGAGATCGGCGCTCTGGGCGCTGCGGGAAAACCTGTCGGAGGCACAGAAGAGCGAGGGCGCTTCGATCAAACACGACGTCTCGGTGCCGATCAGCGCGATTCCGTCCTTTCTCCAACGTGCGACCGCGGCAGTCCTGGCCGTCGTTCCGGGCGCGCGACCGGTCAGCTTCGGACATATCGGTGACGGCAACATCCATTTCAATTTCAGCGCGCCCAAGGACCGGAGCCCGGACGCCTTCCTCGCGCATTGGGATGAGATCCAGCGCATCGTCCACGACATCGTGCATGAATTCGGCGGCTCGATCAGCGCCGAACACGGCATCGGCGTGCAAAAGCGCGACCAGCTTCCGCGCTACAAAAGTGCGCTGGAGATGGAGCTCATGCGCACGCTAAAAAGAGCGCTGGATCCGAAGAACATTCTCAATCCTGGGAAAGTCATCGCGCTCTAGGCGGCCTTGGGCAGAGCGGGCTCCTGCGAAGGCGGCGGAGCGGAGGCGATGACCGGCGACGAACGGCGCGCCTTGTTCGACATGGCGCTGATTGCGGCGGTGAGGATGGTGGCGAAATAGGGCAGGCTCTGTACGCCGACCATCACCATCCACAACTGGATCGAGGGATCGTCGAAATTTCCACCTGTGCCAAGCGAAGTCAGCGCCAGCACGCAAAGTCCGAACAATGTCGTTTCCTGCCAGACTTTACGCAGCGCCTGCGAGAGCAGTGCTTGGTCCTCGCATTTGGGCGTGCGCAGGAACGGTTTGCCGCGCGTGAGCAGACCGGAGATCACCGCCTTGCCCACTGCGTGGGTCAGCGAGAGTCCGGCGACCGAAGCCATGAGCGCGCCCATCAATCCGGAGCGCACCTTCTGTGGATACAGGAGCAGCGTTTTCATCGTCTTGGCAAAGAACAGCGCCAGAGCGGCAGCTGACAGGGCCGGCAAAGGAACGTCGAACGTCTGCGGTGACGCCCACATCAGGCCGGTCCAGATCAGCGCCATATAGGTCACGATCATGCCGAGGCCGTCCGAGATCCAGGGCAGCCAGCCGACAAGGAACTGATAGCGCTGCGCCCACGACAATTTGGTGCGGCCAAGGAAAATGGCACCGGCATGGTGCTTCATGATCTGCATGGCGCCGTAGACCCAGCGGTATCGCTGGCCCATGAAGGCGTCGAGCGTGTCCGGCATCACGCCGTTGCCCATGCTGTCGGCGATATAGGCGGCGCTGTAGCCCGCCTCGAACAGCTTAAGCCCGAGTTCGGTATCCTCGGTGATGCACCATGTTGCCCAGCCGCCGACCTCCTCGAGCACGTCCTTGCGCACGATCGTCATGGTGCCATGCTGGATGATTGCGTTGTGCTCATTGCGCTCGACCATGCCGATCTGGAAGAACCCGCGATATTCTTCATAGGCCATGGCCTTGAAAAAATTCTGGTGCGCGTCGCGATAATCCTGCGGACCCTGCACCAGGGCAATGCTCGGCGAGGCAAACAGCGGCAAGGCGCGCCGCAACCAGAACGGCTCGACCTGATAGTCGCTGTCGATGACCGCGACATATTTCGCCCGCGGATCGCTCAGTTTGAGCGCTTCGTTCAGTGCGCCGGCCTTGAAACCGGCCATGTCGTCATAGTGCAAGAAGCGAAAGCGATCTCCCAGTGCGGCGCAACGCGCCTGAACGGGCTTCCAGGTTTCAGCGTCCGGCGTGTTGTTGTCGAGAACGATGACTTCGAAATTGTCGTAGTCGAGGCGCGACAATGCATTCAGCGTCTCGATCACCATGGCAGGCGGCTCGTTGTAGCAGGGCACATGGATCGTCACGCGCGGGCTGTGCTCGGGGACGGCGACTGCAATGTGGCGCCGCTCCACGCGCCAAAGACTCGCAGCCAGTTCGATCCCTTCCGTCAGGATGACAGTGGAAGCGAGCAAAACCAGCGGAGTCATGGCGATGATCATCGCCAGATCTGCCGGTTCAATATACTCAAGGGAGCTCGCATCGATCAGGACAAGTAGGCCGGTGGTCACCACGGCGACGAGCCCGCCCATGACGAGGTAACCTTGTTGCCGCATGCGCGGCATCCAGCCGAGGATCAACAGACCCAGCGCCAATGTCAGGCACGCGGCAAAAAGCGCGTACAACCTCCACTGCGGAAATGTCCGCAGCATCCCGGTGAATCCGAATTTTGGATTGCCAAGCGCATCGTAGAGACCCCAGCTCGCGCCGACGGAGCCTTCGTTGCCGCCTTTCCAAGGCTGGTCATACGCTTCAAGCAAATAATAGTCGTAGCCCTTCTCCATCGCGAACTGCACGAAGGCCCGCATGAAATAGGCTTCGCTGGCAGTCGACGGCTCCGCGAACCGCTTGGTACGGCCTTGGGAGGGCCATCCCGCCTCGCCGATTATCACAGGCTTGTCGGGAAACTCCTCCTGAACGTCCTTGTACGCACGCTCGAGGAACCGCAGAGAGTCCGGTGCCGACATGCCCTCCCAATACGGCAGCAAATGCACCGAAACGACGTCGACGTACTGGCCGATTTCAGGAGTCAGCAACCAGGTGGACCAGGGCTCGGCCGTGGTGATCTTGATGCGGGAGGGCAGCGCATCGCGCACGCGCTTGATGTAGAGGTTGAGCTGATCCGGCGTGACGAAGCCAAAGAGGATCGCCTCGTTGCCGACGAAGACGCGGTCGATGACTCGCCGATTGGCAAGCGCAGTCTTGATGCAGAGCGACAGCTCGGTCTCGTTCTGGTCGAGGTCGGCCGAAATCCAGCAGCCAAGCGAGACCGTGAGGCCATAGCGCCGAGCGATTTCGGGGACCTTGTCCATGCCGCCCGCCACTGTGTAGGTGCGCACACGGCCCGTGAGCTGCGACAGTTGGGCCATGTCGCGGTCGATCTGTTCGGGCGTGATGCGGCCATTGTCCTTAAGCGTGAAGACATGGCTGGGGTTGTAGGCAATGCCGCGCACTTGGCCGTCCCAGTCGGGCGCCACGACCGTGTAGTCACGGCTGGCCCAGAACAGCACCGAAGCGCCGACCACCAGCCCCAACGCAAGTGCAATCCGGAGCCTGCCGCCCCCGATCCGTTGCCGCCAGCCGCGAAGGACTGCCTTGAACACGTTACATGGCCCCACCGCGCGGTCTGGTCCGCGCTATTGCTTCGATTATATCAAATCGCCGAACGCCCGTCTGGTTCCGCGATTGGCCTTTACTGGCCCTGTCCGGGTTGATCGTCCGGATCGCTGCCGGGCGGGCCTCTCTTTTCAGGAGCCGTGGACAGCAGTTCCATATCGAATACGAGCACCTGGTTGGGCGGAATCAGTCCGTCGCCTGCACCCCGCGCGCCATAAGCAAGGTTGGCGGGAATGACCAGACGCCATTTGTCGCCCACACGCATCAGGCCAAGAGCTTCCGTCCACCCGGGGATCAGCTTGTTCACGGTGAATTGGGCCGGTGTTGTGGGTTCGTTGCCATCGAACAGCTTGCCGTTGATGAGCGTGCCGACATAGTTCACGGTCACGGTGTCCGTTGGCCGCGGGCGCACGCCAAAACCGCTCTTCAGGATGCTGTATTGCAGTCCGCTGGGACGCACGACCACGCCAGGCTTGTGGGAGTTCGCCACCAGATACGCGGCATTGGCGTCCGCGCTGAGAGCCGGATCGGCCGCTTTCACCTCGGCCGTGGCCAGCGACAGGAATGTTGTAAACGCAGCCAGGAATGCACCGATACGCTTCATATTCAGGTCCTTTTTTCGGCTGACAGCCGCAACTTATGCCAAAAGCGCCGAGCGCGCTCAATTCCCTCCGCGCCGCACCTGGCGGGGTCAGGCGATTGTTCGCACTTGGAGAACAAAACTTCGCGGCAATTTCTTGGCGTCTTATCCGCCGAGCACCAGGCGTGCCAGCCAGGACCGCCTGCGAGCAGGTTTGGCGAGTGCTTCCCCGATCGTCGCGCCAATGGCCGGACGGGCCGGTGAATGCATGAGCGGCGCCTGGAGTTTCGTGACGCCCCGTGGCTGTTCCGGTAGCCGGAAGGCAGTCGACACACCGGGCATTGGAGTGGAACCGCGCGGCGACGGCCCGATGCCGACCGTCATGTAGTTTTTCGACCAAATCTCGTCGGGGCTGTGGCTGAACCCGTCCGACGCTGGCTTGAGCGCCGGCGCGTTATGGGTTTCGGCAAGTTGGCGCGCCTTCACAGAAAGAACAATGCGTTCGAGCCGTGCGGCACCTTCCGAAAGCGAATTGACCGATTCGCCAAGTTTCCTGGCCATCTCAGCCTCCGCCTTGTTTGCTTTGCCACTGGAAACCGCCTTCGCGGCTGATAACCGCCACATCGATCGCTCCACCGACCGTTTGCTTCTGCGCCATAATGCGCTTTTTGAAGACATTGAGCGAGACCAATTCGCGCGCCGTATCGGCAAGTTCATTGCGCGATGCAATCTCCAGCACGCGCAGGACGGGGTTGATGAAGGCGTGCTGCTGGTAATCGCCGATCATGCCGCGAAAGGCGTCGAAATATTGCGGTATGACACTGGATTGGAATTGGCGGCGAACGTCTTCGCGCAATGCCGTATCGGCGTTTGGGAATGATCCGATGACTTGATCCACCAGGCCGTGCATCAACATGTTGAGCGCCCCATAGACCCGCCGCTCCAGATTGAAATCGATGCCGCGGATGAAGGCGTTGGTGACTTCGCTGTCCGCGAACACGCGGATTTTGGAACGTGTGTCGCCGTCGATCGCATCAAACGAGGCTTCCGCCCGCTTGGCAATTCCGCCGACAATCGACGAGACAAAATACGTGGCGACGACCGGATAGCGCTCCTCCGTTCCGAAGCCGGCGAAGACCAGACCGGTCACGTCCTCAAGGAACAAGTCTTTGACGACACAGAAAACGGCGATTTCCTTCAGCCGCTGAACCGCCTGCTTGCCGAGACCGAAGGTTTGAAATCCGTATGCGATGAGTTCGTCGATGGCGCCACCGTGATCGCGGGCCACTTGCACCCCGAAACCCTTCGGAAAGCAGGAAAGATCGCCGCGAGCCACGCCGTCTTCACGGAATTGATAGTCGCGCCAAACGCGCTCGATGGCTTCTTCCAGGATCGTCGTATCGCCGACGTTCTCGCGCGCGGCGCCGCCGGATTCACGCAGATACTGCGCCATGTGAAATATGTATCGGAAGACCGAGGCGAGCAGACGCTTGTAGTCGTCCTTCTGGCGATCCTTCGGAAAGAACTCTTCCAAGTGGTCGAGCATTCCGAGGAAACCGGCGGCGTAGTCGCGAATATGGGCATGCGGACGGGGTTTGACCTTGGTCTGGTAGTGTTCGATGAGATGTTCCCATGGGTGACCCATCATGTCGGCCACACCGAAGAACATGATGCCGACGGGCTGACCAGAGAGCAGATTGTAGAGCTTGCGCTGATCGTTGCGCACCACAACCGTCCCGCCATCGATGAGTGTGACCGCGGAGTCGGCCGCGAGTGCGACCGCACGCTGGTTCATCACCGCGATCTCGGAAGTCATGCCCTGAAGCCCTGTCCCACTCTTTGTCGCGGAGAATGTCACAGCCCCGCTACAATTGGGAGACGGAGCCAAAATATGGTTACGGCATCGGTTGCCCGCATTCGGGGCTCCGTCTACCGTCCCGTTCGCGAAAAAACCGGAGAATTTCCATGTACAAGCCATTCGATCTGACGGGGAAGGTGGCGCTTGTCACGGGCGGCAATGGCGGGATCGGTTTTGGAATGGCCGACGCCTTGGCTCAGGCCGGCGCGGACGTCGCCGTGTGGGGAACGAATGAAGTCAAGAACGAAGACGCCGTCAAGAAACTCAAAGTGCACGGCCGGCGCGTCAGCGCGCGCAAGGTGAACGTCGCCAGCGAATCCGAAGTCGTCGACGCGATGGGTGCAACGATCAAGGAAATGGGGCGCGTCGACACGGTGATCGCCAATGCGGGCATCGGTGGCGGCGCGCCGTCATTCAGCCAGATGACGCTCGACATCTGGCGGCGCGTCCATGCCGTGAATGAAGAGGGTGTGTTCTTCACCCTACGCGAGGCCTGCAAGCACATGGTCGAGCGGGCCGGTAAAGGCGACGCCGGCGGCTCTCTGGTTGGTGTGGCGAGTCTTGCCGGTCTCGAAGGCGCCGGGCGCAATGAGGCCTACAGCGCGACAAAGGGTGCGGTGCTGGCCATGATGCGCTCGATCGCCGTAGAGCACGCCCGCTTCGGCGTCCGCGCCAACTCGATCGCTCCTGGTTGGATCGCGACCGACATGACGTCGATGGCGCAGAACTCATCGGCTTTCGCAGAGAAGGTCATCCCACGCGTACCGATGCGCCGCTGGGGCAAGCCGGAAGATTTCGGCGGCATCGCCGTCTATCTGGCAAGCGACGCCTCGAAATATCACACCGGCGACACGTTCATCATCGACGGCGGATATATCATCTTCTAGCCGGCAGGTGTTTCAGGGTCAGCGGCAAGAACGATTTCAGGATCGCGCCCTTGCCGCCGCGGCCGCCGGCCGGCGTGTCGAGTTCGCCGCCGAGTGCAAGATGCGCGAAGCCATGCACGATCGACCAATTGGCCATCAAAAGACCGTATGCGTCTTCTGTCATGTCATCTGCCGGCTTGAGGCCTGAAGCGGCGCGGACGGCGCTCTCAAGAACCTTGAACGAACGTTCTGCGACTTCGCCGAGATTTTTGTAACGCATGTCGCACTTGCCGTGCGCGAACATGAGTTGGAAACGTGCCGGGTTCTTCAGCGCGAAGGTGACATAGGCGAGTCCCTGTTCATACAGCCGCTTTTGCGGATCCTTTCCGCCGCGCTGGTCGGCCGCGATCAGTGCGTCGCCGAATTCTTGAAATCCCAGCAGGGCGACTTCGGACAATAGTCCGCGCGCATCTTTGAAGTGATGCGCGGGTGCCGCTGGCGACACCCCTGCTCGCCGGGATGCCTCGCGCAAAGTGAATCCGTCGACCCCGCGCTCTAGTATGATTTCCTCAGCCGCGGCGACCAATTGTTTTCGCAGATCGCCATGGTGGTAGGGCGCCTTCGATTTAGTTTTCGCGCGCGGCTTGATCTTGACACTGTTCAAATGGACGCCTATTGATCTATACACTGTTTAGATCGTAGCGCAGGAGCGGGCGGTGGAAAAGGGAATTGCGCGTTACAGCCTCTACACCATGGCATTTCTGGCGGTCGGCGTCGCGATCCACGCGATGCGCTACGATGCCGTGCCGGACAACATCTATCTGGGTGTCGACAGTGCTATTCGCGGTGTGATCGCGCGCGTGCCAGTCCAGGCACTGACCCACATGATCGTCGGCCCCATCGCCCTCCTGCTGGGACCGTGGCAGTTCTTCCCCCGCCTCCGTTCAAGCCGCCCGAGGCTGCATCGCTGGACCGGACGAACCTATGTCGCCGCCTGCCTCGTTTCGGGCATGGGCGCTCTGTTCACCGCTCCGTTCGCATCGGGTGGTCCGGTCGCCAGCGTCGGCTTCACGATGCTCGCGGTCCTGTGGATCGGCACGACTTTTGCCGGCTGGCGCGCCGCCGTCGCAAGGAACTTTGAGTTGCATCGCATCCTCATGCGCTTCAGCTACGCGATGACGTTTGGTGCAGTTACCCTGCGTCTTCAAATTCCGTTCGGATTTATGTTCTTCGGTTTCACAAGCTATCGCGAGATGTCCGTCTGGCTCGCCTACACGTCGTGGATTCCGAATGTGATCGTGGTGGCGCTCTATACGTTCGCGACTTCGATGCGAAGGCGCGGCACGTCCGCCGTCGCCGCCTGACCGGGATCGTCCGTACACAAACAAAAAAGGACGCCCGATTTCTCGGACATCCCATGATCAGGGGTCAGTTTAGAAACAAAGAAACAGTCTGGCAAGGTCACTTTTATCGTAATAGATGACATCCCCTCATGCGTATGACAGGGGATTTCCATGACTGCCTGCGGACTCGATTTCGGTACATCCAATTCGGCGATCGGCCTCATGCAGGGCGATGCGCCCACCCTCGCTCCGGTCGAGGGCAACGACACCTTGATCCCGAGCGCGGTCTTCTTTGACTACGAAACCAGGGGCCGCGTTCTGTTCGGCGCAGACGCAATCGGGACCTATGTGGGCCAGCATGACGGACGTCTGATGCGTGCCCTCAAGTCTATTCTGGGCTCGCCCCTGATCGACGAGAAGACTGCCCTCGGAAGCAAGATGGTGCCGCTGACGGAGGTGGTTGAGATCTTCGTGCGGCATTTGAAGAGCAAGGCGGAAGCCTTTGCCGGAGAAGAGCTAACTGCCGTCGTGCATGGGCGCCCGGTACGCTTCGTCGACAATGACGATGCGGCCGACGCCAAGGCGGAGCGCGTGCTGAACGGGATCGCGAAGCGGGTAGGCTTTCGCGATGTGGCGTTCGTCTACGAGCCCATTGCCGCGGCCTACCACTATGAGGAGACCGCATCTCGCGAAGAAACGGTGCTCATCGCTGATATCGGTGGCGGCACGTCAGACTTCACTGTCATCCGGATCGGTCCGCAGAGGCGCGCCCTGCCCGACCGTTCGCGCGACATTCTGTCAAACGCGGGCGTGCGGGTTGGCGGCACGGACTTCGACTCGCTGCTGAGCCTGAAAGCGGTCATGCCGATTCTGGGACTGGGTACGCAGCTCGTCAAAAAGAATCTGCCGATGCCGAACTCGCTCTACTTCGAGCTCGCCACCTGGCCCACCATCAATTTCACCTACACGTTCCAGAACGAACGCATGCTGCTCGAACTGGTCGCGGGTTCGCGTGAACCTGAGAGAGTTGCCCGGCTGCTGAAGGTCATTCGTTCACGCCTCGGACATCGCATCGCGTTCACCGTCGAGGACACGAAGATCGAACTCAGCGAAAAAGATGCAGCGTCTCTTCCGCTCGACTTCATCGAACCGGGATTGGCGGCAATGGCCACGCGTCACGGCTTCGACGAAGCCATTGCGACCCGTACCGAACGACTGAACCAGACTGCGGCGAAGTGCATCAAAGACGCCGGCTTGAATCCAAGTGGCATCCAGACAATTTTTTTCACGGGCGGATCCAGCCGCGTACCGGCCGTTCGCTCAGCCATTGCCCGCGCCGCGCCCTCCGCTCGAGCAGCGACAGGATCGGACTTCCTTTCCGTTGCGTTAGGGCTGACGCGCGAGGCGCAGAAGCGCTTCGGATGACGGATTTCAGATATCAGGTTTCAGGCATCGGCATTACTGTCATAGTGATACCCGACACCTGATACCCGGAGTTCGACATGACCATCCGCACCGTGCTTTGCGACATGCTCGGCATCAAATATCCCATCATGCTCGCTGGTATGGGTGGTGTGTCGTACGGCGAACTGGCGGCGGCCGTTTCGGAAGCGGGAGGCTTTGGCACGCTTGGCATGGCCGGGCGTTCGCCGGACGAGATCAAGCGCGAAATGAAGATCGTCCGTGACAAGACGGACAAGCCGTTCGGCGTCGATCTTCTCGCCGCCGTGCCGGAGTCGCTGGAGCGCACTGCGGACATCATCATCGAAGGCGGCGCCAAGGCGTTCATCTCGGGCTTAGGAGTGCCGCCGCCGCACCTGGTGAAGAAGTTTCACGATGCCGGTTTGAAGGTGATGAACGTCGCCGGTGCCGTGAAGCACGCGCGCATCGCGGAAGCCGGCAAGCTCGACGCCGTCATCGCACAAGGTACTGAAGCCGGCGGCCATACCGGTCGTGTCGCCGGCATGGCTCTGATCCCTCAAATTGTCGACGCCGTGAAGATTCCGGTCATCGCGGCCGGCTCCATCGTCGACGGCCGCGGCCTTGCCGCGGCACTGGCGCTGGGCGCGCAAGGCGTATGGATGGGCACACGCTTCATCGCTTCGACTGAGGCGCATGCGGGCGGCCTCTACAAGCAAGTCATCGTGGACGCCACGGACGAGGATACGATCATCACGCGTTCCTATTCCGGCAAGCCGATGCGCGTCTTCAAGAACGAATGGGTTGCCGATTGGGAGAAACGGCCGCAGGACATCAAGCCATTCCCGCAACAGGCCATGCTCTCCGGGCAGGCGGGTGTGATGGGTGGCATCGGCGGTCAGATCGAGGGCCTGTCGCGCGAACGTTCCGCATTCGCGATGGGC
>JANYBR010000004.1 GCA_025360685.1 Pseudomonadota bacterium | reverse complement strand
GGTGCGGCATGAACGACTTTTAGCGCACTCGCGGTTCAGAATAAATCCGGCTGCGGCTTTGGTGGTGGAGAGGGTCGACCCGCCTTCCCCATGTCCATCGGAAGAACGGACGGTCGCAGCATCGACTTGAGCTCGTCGGCCGTGGCCGGTTCCTCGCCCAGCCACCTGGCCCAATCATCGTCCGCGATCAGCGCCGGCATGCGATCGGTGATCGTTCCGATCAGCTCGTTCGCAGGCACGGTGACCATCGCGAACGTCTCGAGCACCCCGGGCGCGTGCCCGGACCAGCGTTCCCAGATCACCGCGATCGCCGTGGCGGTGCGGCCGCGCGGCGTGATGACGTGCTGTTCGGTCTTTTTCGGCGTGATCTCCTTGCCTTCGTTGAACGTGTTCACCACCACAAGCCCGCGGCGCCGAAGGAACGCGTCACGGAATGTCGGTTTCTGTTCGATCGTCTCGGCGCGCGCATGAATGAACCGCGTGCCGTCAGAAGGATCGCGCGCGCCCGCCGGCACGAACCCCCAGCGCATGCGCCCCGCTTCGCGCGCACCGTCCGCATCGAGCCGTATCACGGTCGCGAAGCGCATCGGCGTGACCGTCTCCACCGCGCCTGGCGGCGCGCCGATGAGATCGGCCAGCGTGACGAGCTCGCCCCAGGTCATCATCTGCGTGAACTTTCCGCACATCGCTCGCGCCCTCGTTTGCGCCGGAACGGGAATCGCCTTTCATTATCACATGGTGAGTCGGAAAGAATGGGACAACCTCGCGGACGACTTCGAGCGCGAAGTCTGCGACATCACGCGCGAGACCAAGGGCAAGGAGATCGCGCGCCTTGTCCTCGGCCTGCGTCCCTCGCCGCGAAAATCCGTGCTCGTCGACCTTGGCTGCGGCATCGGCACCTTCGTCGAGCGTTATGGCAAGCTGTTTCGCGCCACGTTTGCGGTCGAGCACGCGCCGCGCATTATCGCCCGGGCAAAGAAGCGTCTCGCCGAACGTACCGACATCGTCTGGCTAACCTCCAACATTCCGCCGGCGGCGACGCGCATCGGCCCGCTGGCCGATCTCACCGTCTGCATGAACGTCATCACGATGCCGAACGAGCGCATCCGCGCGCAGATGTGGGACGGCATCGCACGCGTGACGCGACGGCGCGGCCATGCGCTGATCGTCGTGCCTTCGATCGAATCGGACCGCATGGTGGAACGTATCGCCTACGGCACTTCGCGGGCTCAGGCGAAGGCCGATGCGCCCGACGGGCTGGTCGAACGCGGCGGCAGCCGGCAGAAGCACTTCGCGCGCCGGGAGTTGTACGAACTGCTGGAGCAGCACGGCTTTCGCGCCACGAAGCTGATGCGCGTTTCCTATCCCTGGCAAAAGGAAGGCCTGCGCAAGCCGCGCGACGCCGGCACTCGCCGCCCCTGGGATTGGCTGGTACTGGCGCAGCGGGTGTGAAGGCGGGAGTGGAGAACCGAAAAAATACCACGGTGTCATGGCCGGCACTTCGACGGGCCATGACAATCGAGTGTTCGAACGTCATACCTGAATAAACTCTCTACCGCCCGATACGACCCGTCACCGGCATCGAACTGGTCAGGCCGCCGTCGACCGCGATGTGCTGACCGTTGACATAGGACGCCTCGTCGCTCGCCAGGAACAGCGCCATGTTCGCGATCTCTTCGGGCACACCATAGCGTTTGAGCGGATTGAGCTGTCCGATCTTGTCCGCCGTGCCGCGCTGCTTGGCATAGTCGAAGATCGGCTTGGTCATGCCCGTCTCGATGATGCCGGGACAGATGGCGTTCACTCGCACGTTGGTGCCCGCCAGATAGTTGGCCGCGGTCGTCGTCAGATTGATCACCCCCGCCTTGCTGGCACTGTAGGGCCCGCCACCGGCGCCCGAACGGATGCCGGCGACCGACGCGGTGCAGACAATCGATCCCTTCTTGTTCGGCACCATCACGCGCGCCGCATGCTTGATCGCTAGAAACACGCCGATCAGGTTGACCTCGAGCACCGCGCGCCACTCGCTGGCGTCGAGTTCGAAGAAGGGGCGTTGGCCGCCACCCGAAATGCCGGCATTGGCATAGAAGATGTCGAGCTTGCCGAATTCCTTGACCGCAGTGTCGACCACTTTCACGACATCGGCTTCCGACGACGCATCACCGGTGATTGCAAGCGCCGTGCCGCCGGCTTCCTTTATCGCCTTGACCGTGTCCTCCACTCCGGCGGCACGATCGACGCACACGACCTTGGCGCCCTCAGCTGCAAAGAGCTTTGACGAAGCCCGGCCGATGCCGCTGGCCGCGCCAGTGACGATCGCGACTTTGCCTTTCAAGCGATCCATTTCGTTCTCCCGATTATTCTAGCGTTGAGCTTGACCGCTTGGACGCGCCCGTCAAGGCGGCGATTTGGCGTGACCGCAAGCGTGTGCGAAACTGCCCCGGGATCAAGCAGAACTCACCTCCATGGCAGCGCGGCAGGCTGTGCTCGGTATCGACCGGGGCGGCTTTCAATTCGGCGTCACGACGATCTTCGAGAACGTATCGTTCCTGCTGGACGACGCGCGGACCGCGCTGGTCGGCGAGAACGGCGCCGGCAAGTCCACATTGCTGAAATGCCTGTGCGGCGAACATGATTTGAGTTCCGGGCAGGTGGTACGCTCGCGCGGTCTGCGCGTCGGCTATGTGCCGCAGGAGATTCCTCCCGATCTCGAAAACGTCTCGGCACGCCACATGCTGGAGCGCGCCCTGCCCGCGCACGGCAAGGACGAGATTTGGCGAGTGGACGTATTGATCGACGATCTGCGCATTCCGCTCGATCTTGTCGAGAAAAAATTCGGACAACTTTCCGGTGGCTGGCAACGCCTGCTGCTGATCGCGGCGGCCAAGCTTGGCGAGCCGGATATCGTCATCCTCGACGAGCCGACCAATCATCTCGACATCGAAAACATCAACAAGCTCGAGCGCTGGCTGGCGGACGACATCCGCCTGCCGATGCTGATCGTCAGCCATGACCGCGAATTCCTCGATCGCACCACGACGCGCACCATCTTCCTGCGCAAGGACGGCGCCCATGCCTTCAAGGCGCCGTTCGCCGTGGCGCGCGAGCAGCTGCTGCAGAACGACGCGACGGCGGCCAGGCGGCGGGCGCTGGAAGAACGCGAAGTGGTGCGGCTGGAAAAGGTTGCGGCGCGCTACAAGGCCTGGGGCGTGCTGAACGACGCGTTTCACAAAAAGCAGCGCGCGACGGAAAAACGCATCGCGCGCATCGAGGACAATGCGACCGATGTCTACAGAGCCAAGAACCGCAAGCTGGAGCTGAACGACGAAGCGATCGATGCCAAGGTCGCGCTGCGCCTGCATGACCTGATCGTCAAGACGCCCCACAATGCCCGCACCCTCGTCACCATCGACCGTTTGGTGATCGCCGCCGGTGAACGCGTCGCCCTGCTGGGAGCCAATGGCAGCGGCAAGTCGACGCTGCTCGGCGTTCTCGCCGCGGCGTACGATCCGCTGCAGGAACATTATGACGGCCGCGCCCCGGTGCGCTACAACCCGGCAACCAAGCTGGTCCATTTCGACCAGCGCCTGGCGGATTTGCCGCTCGACATTTCGCTGCGCGACTATATCGCCCGGATCAAGACGGTGAACAATGCGCAAGCCGTTGCCATCCTGGCCAAGGCGGGGTTTCCCTTCGAGCGGCTGGACGACAGGATCCGCAAGCTTTCCTACGGCGAACAGTCGCGCCTGGTTTTTCTCTACATGAAACTGTTGCAACCGAACTTCTACCTGCTCGACGAGCCGACCAACCATCTCGACATCGAAGGGCAGGAGGATCTCGAGGAGCAGCTCGAACAATCGGATGTGTCGTGTATTTTCGTTAGTCACGACCGCTACTTCACGCGCACTGCGGCGACGCGCTTCCTGGAAATTCGTCGCGGCAGGCTGGTGGAAGTCGAAGACGCGGACGAGTTCTTCGACCGCCAGACCGGCGAAAAGGAAATCGCACGATGAAGCTGGCAAAGCCGCGCGTCGATATCGGCCTCAACACCAACAATCTCGAAGCGATGCTCGCCTTCTGGCAGGGCGAGGCCGGGGTGAAATTCGATCACATATTGCCCATACGAAAAGGCATGAAGCAGCATCGCCACGATGCGTTGGGTTCGGTGGTAAAGCTCAATCACCATGCCGAACCGCTGCCTGACACGCCGCCGTCGGGTTATGTCGAACTGTTGATCGCGCGCGCGGGACTGACCGCGCCGAAGAGTCTGCGCGACCCCGACGGCAATGCCGTCATGCTCGTACCAGCGGGCACGTTCGGCATCACCCAGATTGGAATACGCCTGAAGGTTCGCGACCTCGCGGCCCATCGCCGCTTCTATGCGGAGGGGCTGGGATTGACGGAAGAGCCGGCGCAGCAGGGCGCGGCGTTCCGGGCCGGCGAAACGCTTCTACTGCTCGAACAGTCGCCAGACGCGCCGTCCGATGCGGCGATGGACGGCAAGGGCTGGCGCTACGTCACTTTTCAGGTGTTCAAGGTCGACGAAGAACACCAGCGCGTTCTGCAGCGCGGCGGACGCGAGGCGTTGAAACCCACCACGCTGGGTACGACCGCACGCATCTCGATGGTACGCGACCCCGATGGCAACTGGATCGAGCTGTCCCAACGCGCTTCGATCACCGGCTCGCTGGAATGAATTGACGCCGGCGGCCGGTGGACAGCAAGCCTGTCTGGCGCCCGCACGGAGTGCACGCTCGCTCGTCCGATTGCGGTCGAATCATGCCCCGAGTCGAGCCCGCAATTTCGCATCGCCGATTGCGCTCTTTGGCCGGATATAGCATGGCGTCCAGCGCGGGCCCCGGCTAGAGTTTTCAGGGATGAACACCGCACACGAAGCCGAGTCATCGAACACGCGCGCGCGCTTCCGCCTGGAACGTGGTCAGCGATCGCTGCGCCTGGTCGCAGAAGGCGCGTGGACGACAAGGGATGCCGCCTCGCTGGACCAGCGGTTGCGCGAAATCGAAATGGGCGACGCCTCGGACGCCGAGATCGACGGATCCGGCCTGGAACGCATCGACAGCGCCGGCACCTGGCTACTGGTGCGGACCAAGCGCGATTGGGAGGGCCAGGGCAAGCGCGTCGGGCCGATCTCGCTTCCGGGAATGTACAGTTCCCTGCTGCATACCGTCGAACACGAACATACCGCCCCGCCCGTCGTCATTCACAACCGCCACACCTTGCCCGCCTTCGTCGAAAGAGTCGGCAAGGCGACGTTCCATGGCATGCAGCAGGGCACGGGCATACTGAGCTATGTCGGCCGCGTCACTCTGGAGTGGCTCGAGGCGCTGTATCACCCGCGCGGAAATCTGCGCGTCGCCGCGTTGTTTCATCAGATCGAGGAAACCGGCATCAATGCCCTGCCCATCGTGGGTCTGCTCGCGTTCCTCATCGGGATCGTGCTGGCCTATCAGGGCGCCGACCAGCTCAAGCGGTTCGGTGCGGAGATCTTCACGATCAACCTGCTTGGCGTCGGCCTGCTGCGGGAAATCGCCGGCCTCATCACCGCCATCATCATTGCCGGCCGCTCCGGCTCGGCGTTCACGGCACAGATCGGCACGATGCGCGTCAACGAGGAAATCGACGCGATGCAGACCATCGGCATCAACACGGTCGATGCGCTCGTCCTGCCGCGCATACTCGGCCTCGCCATCGCGCTGCCGCTGCTGACCTTCTACGCCGACATCATGGGCATGATCGGCGGCGCCGTGATGTGCTATTTCGACCTGCACATCACTCTTCCCGTCTTCATGCGCCAGCTTCAGGAAGCGATCTCCGTCAACACGTTCCTGGTCGGCATCATCAAGGCGCCGGTGTTCGCGCTGATCATCGGACTTGTCGGCTGCTATGAAGGGCTGCAAGTCGAGCGCAATGCTGCGAGCGTCGGCAGGTTGACCACCCGTTCGGTGGTCGAGTCCGTCTTTCTGGTGATCGTGCTCGACGCCGCCTTTTCCATCATCTTCTCGATCATAGGGATCTGAGCGTGAGCCAGGGGCGCGAAAACACCAAGGGCCAGGACAAGGATGTCGTGATCCGGGTGCGCGGACTGGTGAACGGTTTCGGCGGCCAGTTGCTGCACGACCATCTCGACCTCGACGTCTATCGCGGCGAGGTGCTTGGCGTGGTTGGGGGTTCGGGCACCGGAAAATCTGTCCTGCTGCGCTCCATCATCGGCCTCAACAAGATCATGTCCGGCACGATTGAAGTCTTCGGCAAGGACACTTCGACACTCAACGACCATCAGATGCGCGAGATCGAAATGCGCTGGGGCATCCTGTTTCAGGAAGGTGCCCTGTTCAGCTCCCAGACCATCGCCGAAAATATCCAGGTGCCCTTGCGCGAATATCTCAAGATGCCGCAGGAACTGATGAACGAGATTGCCTCGATGAAGATCTCAATGGTCGGCCTGGCGGAAGATGCGGCGTCGAAGCATCCTTCCGAACTGTCGGGCGGCATGAAGAAGCGCGCCGGCCTGGCGCGCGCGCTGGCGCTCGATCCGGAAATCGTCTTTCTCGACGAACCGACGGCTGGACTCGATCCGATCTCCGCCAACATGTTCGACGAGCTGGTCAAGGATTTGCAGAAAAGCCTCAACCTGACCGTGTTCATGGTCACCCACGATCTCGACACCTTGCGCGCCACAACCGATCGGATCGCCGTGCTGGTCGACAGGAAGATCAAGGTCGGCACGATCGACGAGCTGCGCCGTGATCCGCATCCCTGGATTCAGCAGTATTTTTCCGGCCCGCGCGGGCGCGCAGCGGCCTGAGGGAGACGAACAAAGATGGAAACCAAGGCAAATTACATCGCGGTCGGTGCGTTCGTGCTGGCGTGCATGTTCGGAGTGGTGGTGACGATCCTGTGGCTCGCCGGCACGGAGAACATTACCTACTCCTACTACACGGTGAAATTCCACGGCTCGGTCACCGGCCTCGGCAAGGGCACGATCGTCCGCTACAACGGACTGGAAGCCGGCCGGGTCGACGATCTCGTCATCGATCCGAAGGACTCCAAGACCGTGCTGGCCACGATCAAGGTCGACCGGACTTATGACATCCACCAGGACGCGACGGCCGCGATCGCCAGCCAGGGCCTGACCGGCGGTTCTTACGTCGAGCTTCTCGGCGGTTCGATGGACAAGCCGATCCTGCCGCATGCCGGCAGCCGGAACATCGACAAGAATCCGCAAATCGGCTCGATTCCGTCGACCTTCGAAAAGCTGGAGAGAAAGCTCGACACTCTCAGCGACAAGCTCAACATCACGGCAGACCGGGTGAATCTTTTGCTCGACGACAAGAATCGAAAGGCCTTCTCCAACATTCTGGCGAACCTGGATGTCGTCACCGGAACCGTGGCGAACCGTTCCGGCGATATCGACGCCACGCTGCACAATCTCGCGATCGTCACGCATGATTTGCATCCCACGCTGCTGCAAGCGAATGTCACGCTGCAGAAGCTCGACAAATTGTCGGGCGATGCCGACACCGTCGTGACCGGCGAAGGCGTTGCCCAACTCTCCGCATTGGTGGCCGATTCGCGGCGGCTGGTGGGAAGTCTGACCAAACTGTCCGACGAACTGAACCGAGAACCGACGCGGGTCATCTTCGGCGACAGGCGCAAGGGATACACACCCAAATGAGCAAGCAAAGCCATTCGATCGACCGTCGCGCGCTGCTGGCCAGCACGGCATCGGTGTTCGTACTTTCCGCGTGCAGCAACCTGATCGGCCCGCCCGACGCCGCACCGATTTACGTCCTCGATCCCGCCAATCCGGAGCACTCCGGCGGCCGGCCTGTTCCGTGGCAGCTCGCGGTCGTTTTGCCGGAGGCATCCAACACGCTGGATTCAACGCGCATCGCTCTGTTGCAACCGTCGGGCCAGCTGGACTTCTTCGCCGGTGCAAACTGGCAGGACAGGCTGCCGTTTCTCGTCCAGAGCGCGCTTGTCGAAGCGTTCGAAGCCGGCGGCCGCACACCCGGCGTGGGGCGCGATAGCGAGGGGATCAAAACGGACTACCTTCTGTTGACCGACATCCGCGAGTTCGAGGCACGCTATGCGGTTGCCGACACAGCGCCGATGGCACAGGTGCGGATCGAGGCCAAGCTGGTGAACGCGCGCACGCGCATGATCGTGCAATCGGTGGACGCGCACAGCGAAATCCAGGCCGGCCAGAACAGCGTAGCGAGCGTCGTTGCGGCCCTGAACCAGGCGCTGGCCGATGTTCAGTCCCAGATTGTCGATTGGGCCCTGAACGCACCGCTACCGACGCGCGCTTAGGCGAATAGACTGGCGCATCTGATCGCGACGAAAGTTGCCTGTGTAATCTTACTGCGGCCGGACGCCTGATTTCGGCCGCCGGCTTGTATAAGATCGGCGCGAACCGCGGCACGAATCGCGGCCCATTCTGGAGACGGTCATGCGTGCGTGTTTGGCCGGTGTTGCTGCCCTTCTGATCACGACTGCTCCGGCGGTTGCGTCCGGCTGCGATCTGGCGGCTGCCGACGCCGCGGGCTCCGGTCCCGGTTGCGCACGCGCCTGGATGGACCAGAACCTGCATCTGAACGACATCGTCGCGGTGGGTACGCACAACAGCTACAAATTGGTCATACCCGACAAGATCATGTCCCTCATCCGCATGGGCGCCCGCAAAGCGGCTCAGGCTCTGGACTATTCGCATCTTCCGCTCGCCGATCAGCTGAACGACGGCGCCCGCGCGATCGAGCTTGACGTCGTCTACGATCCGCTTGGCGGCCTTTTCACGCATCCCTCAGGCGCGGCGATGACGGGCGTTCCGATTTCCGACGAATACATTGCTGCGATGTCGAAGCCCGGCTTCAAGGTCATGCATGTGCAGGATGTCGACTATCTCTCGGTCTGCACGACGTTTGTCGAATGTCTTCAGGAACTGAAGAGTTGGTCGGCAATGCATCCCGATCATGTGCTCATTGTCGTTACGATGAATGCGAAGGATGACGAGATCTCGATGCCGGGATCGGTGACGCCGCTGAAATTCGACACCGCGGCGTTCGATGCGCTGGATGCGGAAATACTTTCGGTATTCGCGAAAAGCGATCTCGTTACGCCCGATCAGGTCCAGGGTTCGTTTCCGACCCTGCGCGAAGCGGTGCTGAAACATGGCTGGCCGACCCTTGGCGAGACGCGCGGCAAGTTTCTCTTCGCGCTCGATGAAGAAGGCGACAAGCTTGCGGCCTACCAGGGTGGACGCAAATCGCTCGAAGGCCGGGTGATGTTCGTCAATGCGCCCGAGAGCTCTCCCCTCGCCGCCTATCTGACACTCAACGAAGCACTCACGGATACGGCCCACATCACCGCAGACGTGCAGCTCGGCTATCTGGTCCGCACCCGCGCGGACGCCGATACGGTCGAGGCACGCAGCAACGACACCGCCCGCCGCGACAAGGCCATGGCGTCCGGTGCACAGTATGTGTCGACGGATTACATGCAGCCCGATGCGCGTTTCAGCGCCTATCAGACGCGCATGCCGGAAGGCTTCGTCGCTGCTTGCAATCCGCAACGCCATCCGGAGCGCTGCTCGGGAATGCCGATCGAGCCTGTGCCCTAGTCGTGACCCGCGATCTACCGCTTGCGTTGCTTGCGGGCGGCGTAGCGGGCATCGCGCGCCGCTTTCTGCTCGGCGGCTAGCGCAACGAGCCGGTCGGCTTCCTCGCGGCGTGCTTTGAGGCGAGCCACTTCGGCGAGCTTATCGGCTTCGATCCGCGCCGCCTCGTCCGCCACGCGCCGCTCCGAGGCGCGCTGTGCGTCGGCAGCCTTTTCCGCGGCGCGCGCGGCCAGGCGCGTTTCGCGTTCCTCAGCCTGACGCTTGCGTTCGGCCTGGCGCTTGGCGAACTCCGGGTCGTTCTGGGGCGATTTGGCGCGCGCGCGTTCGAGCTGCGCCTGTTTGGCTTTTGCCGCTGCTTCGAGCCGGTCGGTGAAGCCTTTTTCCTTGAATCCGCGCATGCAATATGGCCCGTCGCCTTTGTTTGTGTGAGGGAGCGGAAACTACGCTAGCGCAGCCGATTTTCAAGCCGGAATTGCCGTGCGGATCGCCTAAAATGTGAGATAAGGCGCGATGGCCGCGCCGCTTCTTCTGCTGCAAGACATTCATGTGACGTTCGGAAACACTGCTCTTCTCGACGGCGCGGAGCTCTCGCTGGCCGCCGGGGAGCGGTTGTGCCTCGTCGGACGCAACGGTTCGGGCAAGTCTACCCTGCTCAAAGTGGCCGCAGGACTGGTCGAGGCCGATGCCGGATCGCGCTTTGCCCAACCGGGTGCAACCGTTCGCTACCTGCCGCAGGAGCCGAGCCTGTCGGGCTATGCGAATACGCATTCCTACGTGGAAGCGGGCCTGATGGCAGGAGACGATCCGGCCCGCGCCTACTATCTGCTCGGCAAGCTGGGACTGGCCGGCACCGAACGGCCTGAGGCCCTCTCGGGCGGCGAAGCGCGGCGGGCAGCGCTCGCGCGAGCCTTGGCGCCGCGGCCCGACATTCTTCTGCTGGACGAACCCACCAACCATCTGGATCTGCCCGCAATCGAATGGCTCGAGAACGAACTGGCCGGCATGAAATCGGCCCTGGTCCTGATCAGCCACGACCGGCGTTTTCTGGAAAACCTATCGCGCGCCACGGTGTGGCTGGATCGCGGGGTGACCCGTCGCCTCGAGCGCGGCTTTGCCTTCTTCGAAGTGTGGCGCGACGAGGTGCTGGCGCAGGAAGAAATCGAACGCCACAAGCTCGATCGCCGGATCGCGATGGAAGAAGATTGGGTGCGCTACGGCGTCAGCGCACGACGCAAGCGCAACCAGGGCCGCCTCGCCAAGCTGCGCGCGATGCGCAAGGGCCGCAGCGAACAGCTGAAAGTCGCCGGCGCGGTGAAAATGACGGTGATCGAAGGCGAGGAAGGCGGCACGCGCGTCATCGACGCCAAGCGGATCTCCAAGAGCTGGGGCGATAGAACGGTCGTGCGCGACTTTTCGCTTCGCATCCATCGCGGTGACAGAGTCGGTGTGGTCGGGCCGAACGGCGCCGGCAAGACAACGCTGATCAACCTGCTCACGGGTGTACTCGCACCCGACAGCGGCAATGTGAAGATCGGCGTCAATGTCGTGATGGCGCGGCTGGACCAGAGCCGCGCCTTGCTGGAGCCCGAAGACACGCTGGCAAATGTCCTGACCGGCGGTTCGGGCGATCTCGTCTCGGTCGGCGGCGAGATGCGCCACGTGGTCAGCTACATGAAGGACTTCCTGTTCACGCCGCAACAGGCGCGCACGCCGGTGCGAGTCCTGTCCGGTGGCGAGCGTGCGCGACTGCTGCTGGCCAAGGCGCTAGCCGAGCTCTCGAACCTTCTGGTGCTCGACGAACCGACCAACGATCTCGACCTGGAGACGCTCGACCTCCTGGAAGAGATGATCGATGACTATCCCGGAACCGCGATCATCGTCAGCCACGATCGCGATTTCCTCGACCGCGTTGCGACATCGATCTTGTTGGCGGAGGGCGATGGCCGCTTCGTCGAATATGCCGGCGGCTACAGCGACATGGTCGCCCAGCGCGGCCGCGGCGCGGCAGTCGGATCCGAGGGCGTGACGCCGTCGGTACGACCCGCAGCACCGTCGGCGAAGGAACGCGCCCGTCCGGTTTCGTTGAAGCGCAAGATGAATTTTTCGGACAAGCACGCACTGGAAACGCTGCCCAAACGTCTGGCGGAACTCGACAAGGAAATCGCGCAGCTCCAGGCGCAATTGTCCGATCCGGATTTCTATGCGCGCGATCCGCGGAACTTTTCACACCTTTCGCAGGTGCTTGCCCGGGTGCAGCACGAGCATGCCGCCGGCGAGGAGCGTTGGCTGCAGTTGGAAATGTTGCGCGAGGAACTGGAGCGGGAGTGAAGCGTCACTCGCCGGCGCGTTGCTCGGAATTCGAAGCGTTGGCGAGGCGCTTGAGCTCCGCTGCCACCTTGAGACTCAATTCGCGATAGCTGCCGACAACGCCCTGGATGTACTGGCCCCATGACAATGTCTTCTGCATGAGACCCGACAGGCTGTCCTGGTTGCGGGCATAGGCCGCTTCCGTCAGTGAGGCGAGAGTCGGGGACACGGGACGCAACTCATCCAGATAGGCCTTGCGGCAGGACTGGGCGCTCTCTTCATAGGCCATGAGCATCTGGATCTCCGCGTCGTTGGCGAAATGCTCGTCCGTGAGCTGCTCCATGGACACGCCGCGAATGTTCATCGGCATGTGCGTTCCCAACGGCTCAAACTGCGGGTCGTTGTAGGTATCGGTGATGCATTGGTTCAAGCCCACCTGTGCGTCCTGCATGGTGCCGAGTATTTCGTCGGTATGATTTTCGGGCGGCGTGGCGCAGCCGCTCAATGTGGCGGCGGCCACCAGCGCGACGATCGTCTGACTGGCTATGTTCAAGCAATGCTCCCCAATCCGAGCATATTTTAGAACGCGCCCGGGGTCCTCGCAATTGTGCGATTGGTCCGCTGGTTCCTTGAGAGAGGACAGGGATGAACAAAAGGTTACTGCGGCGCGCCTGACGCCGTTTACGGGCTATTAGCCAGACGCGGATAGCGTCTGCGACCAAGACAATCTGGTCGCGCCATGAACATTGCCCTCGAATCCGAAGCGACGATCGGCGCCGAACCTCTTTGGCTCACGGTGTCGAGGCTTGGTGCCGGATTCCGGCACATGCAAACACTGGCCGCCGAACTCGCGACACTCGACGCAGTCAATACGGATATCTGGCAGACACAGTCGGCGATCAGGCGCGATCTTGCCAACGCGGTGCTTCAGACGGCGTTCGTCCTGAAGGACAAGCAGGAGGCCGCTTCCGCTCAATCAGAGGCCGCAGCGCCCAGCAAGTCCGTCGAACCGACAGTCGACACCAACGCGTCCGATCTTTGGGCAAAGAGATTGGTGCGCTGGGCCGACCGGTTCGGGCGCGATCTGTTTGGTCAGTCGGGTGCACGCGCGGCGGCCTCCAAGAAGCGCCCCGCCGTTCTGCCGCATCAGAAATCCTAGCTGCGCAACCATTCACGCCCCGACCGGCGCTCGCCACAGCCAGGTTGAAGTGATTTCAGCTTGACGGTAGGCGGAGGATTGCTGCCGTCTTTGCGCGAGATCGCGCTCGCACCTACCCGCAGAGAAATCCCTGCCAGCGCGACAATAACAAGGTTAATTGCCTGGTCCGCGCACGTCGCAGGGTTGCTTGCGGGCGTGGGGTCAAAGGAATAATCTGTGAACAATAAATTGACGGTCCGAAGCGGATTTTAGCGATTCAGGGGAATGCCCGCCGGACTGGGACGTTGGGGGAATTCACATGAGACTGCGCGCAATAGCTATCGCAGGAGCGGCGACACTCGCGCTCGCAACACCAGCATTCGCAATGCACACCGGTTGGTATCTGGGCTTGGGCGCCGGTTACGACGACCTTTCGAACGTGCGGGTGACGCCGTCGATCGCGAGCCCGTTTACAATTCGATATTCCGGCGATGCGATCTACATCGCCAATGCAGGCTACAAGTTCGGCGAGAATTGGCGTGTTGAGGCCGAATTCGGCTTCGACGCGCACACCGCAAGCAAGCTTGGACCCAGCCTTGCGGGCGGTGGTCCGTATGTCCCCCCCGCTCTCAGTGGTGGCACGTCGACCACCACGCTCATGCTGAATCTCGCGTACGACTTCCATCTCGGCGAGCGCTGGGGCCTGACACTTGGTGGCGGCGTGGGCGTTGGCGATGTGAACCACTACGAGGATATTCGATGCGGTGATTGCAATACTCCTGGCAACGCCGAGGCTGTCGACGGCAACGGACTTGGATTTGCCTGGCAAGGCATCGCGGGCTTGAGTTACGAGATTTCGGATGACTTGGATATCTATGCTGACTATCGCTACCGCTCGGTAGACACCAGCCGCCACTACTTCAGCGCTGTTATTGGACAGCCGGTTCGCGTCGACCCGACTGAAAATGTGGGCCTTCTGGGCATTCGCTGGTTCCTCGGCGAGGAACCGCCGCCTCCGCCACCTCCCCCGCCGCCGCCACCTCCCCCGCCGCCTCCGCCGGTGAAGACGTTCATCGTCTTCTTCGACTTCGATAAGTCGAACCTGACCCAGAAGGCGCAGGAAGTGGTTGCCGAAGCCGTGCGTACGGCCAAGGCCAACGGCTTCGTCAAGGTGCTCGTCACCGGCCATACCGACACGGTCGGCTCGGACAGCTACAACCAGGCGCTGTCGATCCGCAGAGCGGATTCGGTCAAGGACGAGATGGTCCGCGAAGGCATGGACGG
>JANYBR010000519.1 GCA_025360685.1 Pseudomonadota bacterium | reverse complement strand
GGCCATGACAATGGAGATGATTGCGTGTGCCCTCGCTCAGAGGATGGACGCAAACGCCCGCGCCAGGCTTGCGAACTCCGTAACGGAAAGTTGTTCCGGCCGCGCGGTCGGCGCGATGCCCGCGGCGCGAATGCGCTCTTCGGCGTCGGCGGCCAGCGTCTTCAGGCTCTGGCGCAACATCTTGCGGCGCTGACCGAACGAGGCGGCGGTGACTTTTTCCAGATCGCCCAGGACGGCGGGCGCGACGGGCTGCGCTAGCGGTTCGAGGCGGACGATGCTGGAGGTGACGCTGGGCGGCGGCACGAAAGCGCTGCGCGAAACATCGAACAGGATCTTGGGCTTGGTCCGCCATTGCGCGAGGACCGACAGGCGGCCGTAGGATTCGGTGTCCGGCTTGGCGACGATGCGCAGCGCGACTTCGCGCTGGAACATCAACGTCAGGCTGTCCCAGAAGGGCGGCCATTGCGGCGCGGTCAGCCACTTCACGAGCAGCGCGGTGCCGATATTGTAAGGCAGGTTGGCGGCGATGCGTACGTGCCCGCCGGCGAACAGTTTTCTTTCGTCGATCTTCAACGCATCGGCCGAGACGATTTCGAGCCTGCCGCGATAGGCTTCGGCGATTTGCGCGAGCGCCGGCAGGCAGCGTTCGTCGCGCTCGACGGCGACGACACGCGCCGCGCCTTCTGCCAGCAACGCGCGTGTCAATCCGCCCGGCCCCGGTCCGACTTCGTAGATCGTCGCATCTTCCAGCGGCCCCGCGGCGCGGGCGATGCGTCGCGTCAGGTTCAGGTCGAAGAGGAAGTTCTGGCCCAGCGACTTCTTGGCCCGCAGATCGTGCGCCGCGATCACTTCGCGCAGAGGCGGGAGAGAATCTTTCACGGCCTATCGCTTCGCTGCTTGGGGCCCGGAGGCATCGACCATGCGAGCGGCCATGCGAATGGCGGCGATCATGCTGCGCGCATCGGCCCTGCCGGTTCCGGCGATGTCGAAGGCCGTGCCGTGATCGGGCGACGTACGGATGATGGGAAGGCCCAGAGTGATGTTCACGCCGTCCCAAAACGACAATGTCTTGAGCGGGATCAGTGCCTGGTCGTGGAACATGCACAGCGCGGCGTCGTACTGTGCGCGTGCCTCGGCATGGAACATCGTATCGGCGGGCAGCGGGCCGCGCACGTCATGCCCCAGCGCTTTCAGCCTCGCCACGGCCGGCGCGATCATCGCGGCATCCTCGCCGCCGAGCACGCTCTGTTCGCCGGCATGTGGATTGAGGCCGGAAATCACCAGGCGCGGCGCCGCGATCTCGAAGTAACGCCGCAGCGCGGCGAGCATGATCTCCGCGGTTTCGACGATCGCGTCCGTGGTGATCGCATGCGGCACGTCTGAAAGCCGGACGTGGATCGTCAACGGAACGACGCGCAGCTTGTCGCTCGCCAGCATCATCACGGCGCGCGGAACCTTCGTCAGGGCCTGCAGGAATTCGGTATGTCCGGGATACTGGAACCCGGCATGCATCAGCACCGCCTTGTTGATGGGCGCAGTGACGATTGCCGCCGCCTTGCCGTCGACCGCCAGAGACACGGCGGTCTCGATCGCCTCTATGACGGCAGCGGCGTTGCTTGCGGCGGCTTTGCCGGGCGTGCGCTTGGCCGCGGCGGTGGTGGCGAGGACCGCGCCGGCATCGGACAGGCCGCACGCTTTGAATACCGACGCGTCGCCGACGAGCTTTAGCGGATGGCGACCGGCCATGCCGTGCAACGCGTTGAACGCGGCCACTGTGATTTCCGGCCCAATGCCGGCAGGCTCGCCCATAGTCACGAGGATCGCTGCGTCGGCGGCGGCCTTAGCGGGTTTCAACATTGGCGTTGCGCTGCAGGTCGCGCAGGTAGCGCCGTGCGAGCAATGTGATCTGCTGTTCGAACAATTGTTCTTCGATCTGCTCGCGCGTCGGAATCGTGTAGGCGGTGATTGTTGCAGTGCGCTTGTCGCAGCGTACCATCATCTCCACCCCGGCCTGCGACATGAACGGTGGCGTGGCCTGACCCGGACCGGCCTTGCCGATCGCGTCCTGAATCTCCGGGCTGAGATCGGTGATCTTGATGCCCATCTTCGACAGATCCTGAACGACCATGCCGTGAATTTGTTGGGCAATCTTCGGCAAGGTTTCGCAGCCATTGAGGTGATCGCGAATCTGCACCGCGATCGCAACCGCCTTTTGCTTCAGTTCTTTCGGCGGCGTCGGCCCCAGCGGCAGCAACACGCGCGCGATGGTCAGCGGTCCGACCGGCTTTTGCGTGGCGGGATCGGGGATGCGGGTTCCGGCGCCTTCCTGGCGTTCGCGCAAGCCCAGAATGTAGTAACCGCCTGACGAGCGGATCGGCGGCGAGACCGAGCCGACCTGCATGTGCTGGACCGCCGCGTCGATCTCGGCCGGCAGCTGGCCCTGGTACACCCAGCCAAGATCGCCGCCGGATGCCGCCGTCGGACTCTGGCTGAATTGGCGCGCCACGGTCCCGAAGCCCGCGCCCGACTGGAGCTGGGTTTCGATGTCTTGCGCATCCTTCTGCACCTTGGCGTCGACATCGGGGTTGTCGACCGCGAGGAAGATTTCCGACACGAGGAAATGAGGCTTGCTTGCGCCTTCCTGCAGGCGGGCAAGTTCCGCGTCGATCTGGTCCGGCGTGATGTTGATACGCTCCTGGAATTCGTCTTGCACCGCTTTCTGCCATGCGATCTGAACGGCGATCTGGCCGCGCAGGGTGGCCATGTCGACTCCGCCCTTCTTCAGCAGATCGGCGAGCTGTTCCTTGGCCATGTGGTTTTCGCTCGAGATGCGGTCGAGCGATTTGTCGACGTCTGCGGGCGACACGGTGATGGCCTTGTGCCGCGCTTCCTGGATCTCGAGTTGCTCCTGTTCGAGCTGGCCGAGCACCTGACCGCGCAGGCGCGTGAGCATCTCAGCCGTCGGTTGCAGTCCGGACGTCGCCACGAAGAGCAGAATGCGCTGGCGCAATTCATATTCGGAGATCATCTGATCGTTGACGATCGCAGCCACTCCATCGGACGGACCGCTGCCGGCTTGCAGCGCAGCGCCCGGAGCTGGCGGCGGTGGCGCCGGCTTTGCCAACGAAGGCGGCACGCTTCTGGGTGCCGGCCCCGACAGGCTTTGGCCAAGCGCCGGCCAGGCGCTCAGCACCAGGGCAATGCCAATTACGGCGCGGAATGCGTGTTTCGATGTCAAAGTTCGGCCCTTCGGCAGCAATCTCAATGGTTTACGCGCTCGCCCCCGAACCGGGCCGGGAGAATAAGCAAATTCGCCCGCTGTTCAAGGATGGGAGAACACGTCTTGTGGAAACAAGCTAAACGGCGCGATCGTTTCGTCTCCGGTTTTCAGATTGAAGCGAAGGATCACGGAAGTGGACGGCGGCAGGTCGCGATCGGTCGTGAACTTGCGCCGGTAGGCCACAGAAATTCCCAGACACTCATCCTCATAGCCCAGACCAAGTTCGCTATCCAGCATGCGGCCGGCCAGCAGATCGCGGCGGATGGCGCCGAACGCCTGCCAGTTCTCGTAAAAGTTAATATCGGCCTGCGTGTTGATTTCCTCGCGTGCGCCAAGTCCGAGAGTGACCACTTCGGCGGGCAGCTGCACATAGCTGATCTGGACCGTGGAACGGTCGAAGATGCCCGTCAGATACACTTCATGGCGTCGCACAGTGCCGTTCGTCCGGTCGACCTCGATGCGATCTGTAAGGTCGACATAGGGCAGAAATTTGACGCTCACCCGTCCGACAAGGTCGGACGAGGTGCTGCCCTGGCCGGAATCGGGCCCGAAAATCGGATCGGGCTTCAGGCGGAACGTCTGGCTCAATATGGCGTCGATCGAGCCGGACGGATAGGCCGCGCGCACATGCACTCCGACATTGGCGCGCGGTCCGCTCTCCACCAGGTCGTAGCCCGGCAGCCGGTCGAAGCTCATCAGGTTGTTTTCGTCGGTTTCGAACGCCGCGCTGTCTTCGTTCGGCACGCCCGCGGGATTTCCGCCATAGGGTTGCACGATGACCTGCGCGATGGGCTCGACGATGACGGCGCGTCCAACCCCGGCGCTGGAGATGAACGGCCAGCGCCAGTCGAGTGCGGCGTAGGGAATGCCGCGCGTGATTACCTTGTCGCTCCCACTGGGCAGCGGCGAATCCGAGACATGATAGAGATCGCCGCGCGCATCGAGCTGGAACGTGACGAGCTGTCCACCGGGCAGGATCGTCGGCCAGCGCATGCGAGCTTCGCCCGTCAGGCGCTGGCTGTCGGTGCCGACGGAGCGCGTCAGCGACACGCTGTTGAGATCGAAACGGAATTGGCCGCCGAGCCAGTGGTGCAGCGGAATGAAACTGAATTCGACCAGCGGCAGCGCCAGCGGAACGATCGTGCTGTTGTCGCTGGCGCGCAATCCCTGGAAGAAATATCCCGTGACCGCCAGGCGCGTCCTGCCGCCCGTGCCCTCGACGAACACGTCGTTCACCAGCCGGTCGAGCTGCGAGAAATCGTAGCGCTTCAGATAGGTGTCGTTGGAGCTGAGCTGGGCGTCGAAACCGCTCGTCCAGTTCTGCGCGAACGGAATGCGGCCCGAACCGAACAGGCCGGCATAGAACTGGCTTTGGTCGCCCGAGAGCCCGCCATTGGGATTGTACGCAATGCTGCCTTGCAGCCACATTCCGCCGCGCTGCCAGCGCTCGCGGTATTCCGCGGCCAGAACCTCGCCGCCGCGCGTCGTGACCGTCGGCGTGATCGTGGCATCGTTCGACGGCGACAGCGCGACGTACACCGGCACGCGCAGGAAATAACCGATCGACGTCGAGGAACCCACATCGGGCGTGAGAATGCCCGACGCGTAGCGCACCGATGGGTCCGGCTCGCTCAGGTATGGCGAGTAGAACACCGGCACGTCGAAGAACTCGAGCGCGGCGCCCTTGAACACGATGCGGTGCTCGAGCTGATCGTAGATGATGTGGTTCGCCCGCACCCGCCACACGGGCGTGCGCTGGCCCGGCTTGTTGCAAATCTTGCACGGCGTGTAGGCGGCGTCGAAGGCTTCGGTGAAGCGGCCCTGGCTGCGCGTGGCGGTGGCCGCGACCATGCGGCCGTTCTTGCCGATCAGCGCCGCGAAACTGCGCAGCGCGCCGTCGCGCATGCGGTCGTGCAGGACGACATGGTCGGCGAACGCGACATTGCCTTTCTCATCGGTGATGCTGACATGGCCGCTCGCGACCATCGTGTCGTTCTTCTCGTCGTACGACACCTCGTCGGCGAGAAGGATGCGGCCGTCGCCGTCGATCTCGACATGGCCGCGCGCCGAGACGACGTGATGGTCCACGTCGTAATCCATCTCGTCGGCCTGCAACAGGATCTGGCCCTTGAGCGCGACGGTGGGGGCAGCCTGCGCTGCACTCCAGCAACCGGGAAGGAGTACGGCCAGAAGAAGGAGCGCGCGCCTCATCCGTCCTCCTGGTTGAACACCAGCGTCATGCCGATCAGGATTGAGGCCGCCGCCGGCGCGGTGGCGGCAAGCATAATGGGAAGAATGCCGGTCTGGCCGAGCGCGCGGGCGAACTCGCTGAAGAAGTAGACGCCGAAACCCGCCAGCGCGCTGATCAGGATCATGCGCGGCAAGCCGCCGTTTCGACCCAGTCGTACGGAGAAACTAGCCGCCATGAACACCATCGCCGCAAACAATGCCGGCATCGCCAGGAGCGTATACAGATAAAGCTCGTAGCGCACGGCCGAGAAGCCGGCGGTCTGCGCGGTGCGAATGAAGCTCGGCAGCTCCCAGAACGACAAGGTATCGGGCGGCGCGAAGCTTTCCTGGATCTGGGCCGGCGTGAGCGTCGTCGCGAGACGGTAGTCGTCATGATGAACCGGCGTTCCGTCGCCGCCGCTGACCCAGGCATCCTTCAGCATCCAGATACCCGATTCCAGTTGCGCCGCCTTGGCGTCGACGCGTCCGAGAAAGTGATCGTTCGCACCGTAGAGGAAGACGATCACGTCCTCCAGGTGAACGCCCTGATTGGTGACCCTGAGCGCATGGATGACGGATTGCTGCGTCTGGTCGCCCTGGCGCAGCCACAAACCGTTGCGCGAGACGGCAAGTTGAGAGGCTTCGCCCTTGATGTATTTCGCCTCGAGCGCGGAGAACTGCCCGAGCATGCGCGACGACAGCGGCGTCACCAGCATCACGACGAGAATGCCGAGCGCGGCGGCGACCGCGAGCGGCGGTGCGAGGAAGTCCCAGGCGGACATTCCGGCCGCCCGGATGGCGACGAGTTCCTGGCTGCGCGACAGCCGCGCGAAGGCGAGCACCCCGCCGAGCAGCACGGCGAACGGCATCATCTTCTGGCCGAGATCGGGCAGCTGCAGGATCGCCATGCCGATGACGACGACCGTCGACACCGAACGTCCCGCCGTGCGATTGGCCAGATCGACCACGTCGATGGAAAATGCCAGCAGCAGAAACGCGCTGTAGACGATGCCGACGCCGGCGAGGAACTGCTGCGCCAGGTAGCGATAGAGCGTCCAGGACCAGCTCATGACAGGCCCTCGACCTGCTTTGGCCGGCGCAGCGCCGCGAACGGATCGAAACCGGCCAGGAAGGCCAGCGCGATCGCCGCCGCGGCAAGCGGGATGAAATAGAAGAGAAATCCCAGCGCGGGATCGCGCACGGCCAATCCTTGCACGCCGTAACCCGCGATGCGCACCGCCGCCGCCAGCGCCGCGAAGGTGATGCGCAGCGCATTCGCAGCGCGTGCCCGGCGTCCGCGCAGTACGGCGGCCAGCGCGATCAGCGCAAACACCACACAGTAGAGCGGCTGCGACAGACGGTTATGGCCCTCGGCGATATAGGCGTTGCGCAGCTTCGGCGGCAGTCGCGAATTGGGCCAGAACAATTCCGGCAGATAGCGCTCGCTCGTCGCGCGATCGGTGACGCGTGTCGGGCTGGCAAACTGGTCGAGATCGAAGACGTAGCGCTGGAACTTCAGCACCGAAAGCTGTGCGCCGGCGCGGCCGCTTTCCTCGACGGTGCCGTCGAACATGATCAGCCGCGCGCCCGCCGGCGTCTGGGCGAGTTCGCCGCTCACCGCCAGATAGGTGATCGGATGCTTGACGTTGCGATTGTCGTGGACCAGCACGCCGCGGATCGTGCCGTCGGAGTCGATCTCGCGGATGAAGACGGTCAGGCCCTGGACGGGGGTGTTGAATTCGCCTTCGTTGAGCAGCGCGGCGCCGATGTCGGCGCGTATATCGACCACCTTGTCCTTCATGGCACGCTGTCCGGCCGGCATCAGGTACAGCCCGCACAGATAGGTCAGCGCCATGACGACCAGCGCGGAAATGAACACCGGCACGGCGATCTGGGCCCGGCTGAAACCCGCGGCCGACATGACGACGAGCTCGCTGTCCGCATTGAGCTTGTGAAGCGCAAACAGCGTTCCGGCAAAAAAGGCGATCGGCAGGATGATGACGAGCAGGCTGGGGATGATCAGCATCGTCAGGTAGAGAAAGGTCGGCGCCGACTGGCCGCGATTGATCACCAGATCCAGAAGCCGCAGCGACTGAGTCAGCCAGATCACGGCGGTCAGCAGGAACGCGAACAGCGCGGTGGGGCCGATCATCTGCCCCAGCACGTAAATCGACAGTCGCGGCAGTCTCACGCTTCGAGCCGTCCTGGCGCGGGTTGGCACACTCGCGTGTACGCCCTTTCGCCCCTTCTGTGATTCGACCTAAACTAGCATTCCGGCGCGGTTCTCCGGCAATATGGATGCACCGCGCGCCCGCCTCTTATACCGGCCTATGACACCTTAAAGTCACGTCACCAGAACCAAATTTGGGGAGAGAAACGATGCAATTGTCCTTTGCGGCACCGCATTCTGTGGAATCGGGCGCCTGGATCGTCGGCGCATTGGAGGGCAGTACGTTTACGCCTGCCGCCCAACAGGCCGACAAGGCGTCGGGCGGTGCGCTGACACGCGGTCTCAAAGTCAGCCGCTTCACGGGCAAATCCGGCCAGGTGCTCGAGCTTCTTGCGCCCGCCGGCGTGATGGCGTCGCGCATTCTTCTGGTGGGGCTGGGCAAGGCGGCGGATTTCGACGGCGCCAAGGCCGAGCACCTCGCCGCGTCGATCAACGGGCGGTTGAGCAGCGCGGGCGAAAAAGAAGCGACCTACCAGATCGATGTGCCCAAGGGCGCCAAGCTCAAGCCGGGCGCGCTGGCGGCGCATCTAGCGCTCGGCGCGCGGTTGAAGAGCTATGCCTTCAACCAGTACCGCACGAAGAACCTGGACGAGTACGAGTTCAAGCTGAAGAAAGTCATCATTGCCACGCCCGCGCTGGCGGAGGCGAAGAAAAGCTGGACGTCGCTCGAGGGCATCGCCAACGGCATCGTCACGGCGCGCGACCTGATCAACGAGCCGCCGAATGTGCTGCACCCCGAAGAGTTCGCGCGTCGCGCCAAGAGCCTGCTCACCAAGCTCGGTGTGAAGGTCGACATTCTCGGCGAAGCGGAGATGAAGAAGCTCGGCATGGGTTCGCTGCTCGGCGTCGGGCAGGGCAGCGATCGCGAGAGCCAGCTTGTGGTCATGCATTGGAACGGCTCGCGCAAGAAAAAAGATGCGCCGGTTGCCTTTGTCGGCAAGGGCGTGTGCTTCGACTCCGGCGGCCTGTCGCTCAAGACCGGTGCCGGGATGATGGGCATGAAGGGCGACATGGGCGGGGCTGCTGCCGTCGTCGGCACGCTCCAGGCGTTGGCGACGCGCAAGGCCAGGGTCAACGCGCTCGGCGTGATCGGCCTCGTCGAGAACATGCCGGACTCCAAGGCGC
The DNA here is from genome assembly GCA_025360685.1 of Pseudomonadota bacterium. Lineage (GTDB taxonomy): Bacteria > Pseudomonadota > Alphaproteobacteria > Micropepsales > Micropepsaceae > Rhizomicrobium. The sequence continues at coordinate 8,961 of JANYBR010000519.1, read as the reverse complement.
AGCGGCCCGACGATGTGGTCAAGTCCATGTCCGGCCAGACCATCGAGGTTCTGAATACCGACGCCGAAGGCCGTCTGGTCCTCGCCGACGCGATGACCTACGCGCAGCGCAAGTACAAGCCGAAATTCGTCATCGACCTGGCGACCCTGACCGGCGCGATCATCATGGCGCTCGGACCGGAGCATGCCGGTCTGTTCTCCAACGACGACAAGCTGTCGAACCGCATCGCGGCCGCGGGCAAGGCCGTGGGCGAGCCGGTGTGGCGCCTGCCGCTTGGTCCGAACTACGACAAGATGCTGCGCTCCAAGATCGCCGACATGAAGAATATCGGTGGCGGCAGTGCCGGCTCCATCACGGCGGCGCAGTTCCTGCAGCGCTTCGTCGAGAACAAGACGCCCTGGGCGCATCTGGATATTGCCGGTGTGGCCTGGCAGGACGGCGAGCAGCGCGCCACCGCGCCAAGCTGGGGCACCGGCTGGGGCGTGAGGATTCTCAACCAACTTGTCGCGGAGCACTACGAGGATTGAAACGATTGCAGGCGCTCGCACGTAATGACCTCCCCCTCGAGGGGAGGTCGGCGAACAAAGTGAGCCGGGTGGGGGGGTGCGGGCGGATGGAGCCTCCCCCACCCGAAATCCTCTCGCTGTGCTCGACGATTTCGACCTCCCCACAAGGGGGAGGTGAAAGATGACCGAAACTCTGTTCTACCACCTCGAACGCCGCGCCCTGGACGATGTGCTTCCGGGCATGATCGAGAAGACGCTGGAACGCGGCTGGCGCGCGGTGATCCGCACCGAATCGTCCGAGCGCGCCGATGCCATCGACAATCTGCTGTGGACCTACAGCGAGCAGACATTCCTGCCGCACGCGCAATCGGGCGACGGCGATCCCAAGCGCCAGCCGGTCCTGGTCACGGTCGAGAGCGACAATCCGAACGGCGCGAACGTGTTGTTTCTGGTCGGCGGCGCTGTGCCTGCGGCATGGGACGATGCGGCGACGAAGGAACTAACGCGCGTGGTGCTGATGTTCGACGGGCGCGACGCGGATTCACTCTCCCGCGCCCGCGCCGCTTGGAAGGACGCCAAGGCTGCCGGGCACGACGTGACCTATTGGAAAGAAACCCCGTCTGGGAAATTCGAGAAGCAGGCGTAACACATCACATCATTGTCATGGCCCGCCGGAGTGCGGGCCACCCAGTTGGAGACACGCTCGGAGCAGAAAGTCTTTTCTCAGCTTTTGCTTGCGAATACTACGTCCTTCATCATCTGGGTGGCCCGCACGGAGTTTACACTCCGACCGCGCTCTCGCGCGGATCGGGGTGGCGGGCCATGACACTGAGGGCGTAGTCACCCGCAAACAAATCTGTGCGGACTCGGCTACTCTTTTTCCTTCTTGTGCGCCGCCAACTTCTTCAAAGCTATTGTCTGGCGGTGCCACTCGCGCACAGGGACGGCCGGATAGCCGCCAACGGTCTCGCCAGCCGCTACGTCTCGGGTCACACCGGCCTTGGCCGCCAGTCGGGCGCCGGCGCCGACTGTCAAGTGATCGCTCACGCCCACCTGTCCACCCATCATCACGAACGGGCCGATCACGGTCGAACCGGCGATGCCGACTTGGCCCGCGATCAGGCAGTGATGACCGATCTTAACATTGTGCGCGATGTGCACGAGGTTATCGAACATCGTGCCCTGACCGATCACAGTGTCGCCGATGGCGCCGCGGTCGATGGCACAATTGGCGCCGAATTCGACATCGTCTTCGATGATGACTCGGCCCAGTTGCGGCACGCGGAGCAGGCCCTTGCCGCTGGGCACGAAGCTGAAGCCCGCGCTGCCGATCGTGACGTTCGGCGCCAAGGTCACGCGCGCGCCGATCAGCGCATAGTTGATGACGCAGTTGGCGCCGATCACGCAATCGTCGCCCAACACGACACCATGTCCGATCACGACATTAGATCCGATGGAGCAACGGTTGCCGATTTTCGCATGTGCGCCGATCACCGCGCCTGAGCTGACTTGCGTTCCGGCGCCGACGGTCGCGGTGGGATGCACGGGCGTGTGCGGTTGAACACCTTCTGTGAGCTTGTCGGGCGGATAGAAGAGATGACCGATCTGCGCGAAGGCGAGCCGCGGATTGGGCGCGAACAACAGCCAGGTGCCGTTATGCTCGTGCGCGCTCAGCTTGTGGTCGGTGATCACCACGCTGGCGCCGGTGCGCGCAAATGCGGGGGCGAATTTCGCATCGCTGAAGACGCTGATGTCGCCCGCTTGCGCGCTCTCCAGCGCCGCCACATCGCGCACCATGAAATCGGCCGACGAACGGTTGTCCGTCTCCGCGCCGATGTGACGCGCGAGCTCGCCTAGCGGGAACGGTCCCGCGCGCTGGAAAAACCGGTCATCTGTCATCGGTATCCTCTCCGTTCTGCGTCCATCTTAACAGAAATGCACGAACAAAACCCCGGGTACAGGAGAGCCGGTTGACGCACAAGGCCTTCACCGGCGCCGGCAGCGAAATCGCATGACAAAACCGCTGGATGAATCTAGATCGGTGCCAGAGCCCGCAAAAATCGAGAGCACCCGCTTGATCGAGTACTATCTTCTGCTTCTGCTGCCCATCGCGTTCCAGATATTCTGTATCGTCCATGCGGTGCGCAACGGTCACGTCTTTCCTTGGATCATGATCATCTTTTTTCTGCCGGTGGTCGGAGGCATCGCGTATGTGCTGATCGTGATCGCGCCGCAGATGGCGCGAAGCCGCGCAGCGGCGAAGCTTCGCTCGAACATTCGCCAGATGGCGGACCCGCACAAATCCTTTCGCGAGGCGCACCGCGCCGCCGAGCTGGTCGGATCGGTCGACTCCAAACGCGCCCTCGCGGAGGAGTACATCGCGCGCGGCGCCTATGCCGACGCGGTGGCAATCTATCGCGACACCGCGGTCGGGCAGTTCAAGGACGATCCCGCATTGCTGCTGGGTTTGGCGCGGGCGCAATTTCTGGACGACGATGCGGCCGGTGCGCAGGCGAGTCTCGACGCATTGCAGGTCGCCGATCCCAGTTTCGTGTCCGGCGATGCGCATCTTCTCTATGCGCGCGCATTGGAAGCGCAGGGCAAGAGCGAGGATGCGCTCGCAGAATATCGCAGGCTTGTTCCCTACTTTTCAGGCGAGGAAGCCCGCGGCCGCTTTGCGATGCTGCTGGAAAAGACCGGCGCGAGGGACGAGGCACGCATGATCTACCAGGAAATCCTCAAACTGCTCGACGGGGCTCCCTCGCGCTATCAAAAGGCGCAGAAGGAATGGTGCGACATCGCGCGCAAGGCTCTGCGCTAGGCGCGTCGATCACGCCTCCGCCAGCGCTTGTTCGTACTCTTCCTGCATTTTGAGCCAACGGCCTTCGACGTCCGCCAGCTTCTTGAGCGAGTCGGCGCGTTTTTTGGAGACCGCCTTGCCGCGTGCCGGATCTTTGGCGAACAGCAGCGGATCGGAGAGCGACTTGTCGCACTTGGCGATCTCGAGATTCAATTCGGCGATCTGGTGCTCGGCGGCTTCCAGCTTGTCCTTGAGCGGCTTGAGCTGGCGGCTGCGCTGCGCGTGATCGCGCCGCACATGGTCCTTTGAACCCTTCGATTCCGGCTCGGGACGGTGCGTTGGCGCGCTAGCGCCAGCAAGCAGGAATTTGCGGTAGTCGTCCAGATCGCCGTCGAACGGATGCACTTCGCCGTCGGCGACCAGCAGCAGCCGGTCCGCGGTCGCCTCGATCAGGCGGCGGTCATGGCTCACCAGCACCACCGCACCGTCGAAATCGTTGAGCGCGCCGAGCAGTTCGCCGCGCGCATCGATGTCGAGATGGTTGGTCGGCTCGTCGAGCACCAAAAGGTTTGGCTTGTCGAGCGTCGCCAGCGCCAGCATCAGCCGCGCGCGCTCGCCGCCGGAAAGATTGCCGACCTTGGTCAGCTGCTTGTCGGCGGAGAAGCCGAAGCCTCCAAGCTGCGTGCGCACTTGCTGCACGGTCAGCTTGGGCCGCAGATGCTGCAGGGTTTCGATCGGCGTGATCAGGCCGTTGAGTTCTTCCAGCTGATGCTGCGCGAAGTAGCCGGGCACCAGCTTGCGCGCGCGGATCATCTCGCCGCCAAACGGTTCGAGTTTGCCCACGAGCAGCTTGGCCAGGGTCGACTTGCCGTTGCCGTTCTTGCCCAGCAGGGCGATGCGGTCGTCCGGATCGAAGCGGAACGACAGCTTCGACAGGATCGGTTTGCCCGGCTCGTAGCCGACCGACACGCGATCCAGCGTCAGCAGAGGCGGGCTGGCTTCGGTCGCCTTGGGCAGGCGGATCGGCGCGACATGTTCGTCGAGCGGGATCTCGATGCGTCCCAGCTTGGCGATCATCTTCATGCGGCTCTGCGCCTGGCGGGCTTTCGACGCCTTGGCGCGGAACCGGTCGACGAAGGACTGCAGATGCTTGCGTTGCAGGTCCTGCTTTTTCTGTGTTGCGGAGTCGAGCGCGCGGCGCATGGCGCGCGTCTCGGCGAAGGTGTCGTAATTGCCGGTGTAGAGCGTCAGCTTGCCGTGTTCGAGATGCAGGATGAATTCGGCCGCCGTGTTGAGAAGATCGCGGTCATGGCTGACGATGAGCACGGTGCCGCGATAGCGCTGCAGAAAATTCTCCAGCCACATCACGCCTTCAAGGTCTAGATAGTTGGTGGGTTCGTCGAGAAGAAGAAGATCGGGCGCGGCAAAGAGAATCGCGGCCAGCGCCACCCTCATGCGCCAGCCGCCGGAAAACTCCGCACACGGACGAAGCTGGTCCGCCGCCGAGAAGCCCAGGCCTGCGAGAATCTCCGCCGCCCGCGCCGGCGCGGTGTAGGCATCGATGGCGTCGAGGCGATGATAGATGTCGCCCAGCTTGTGGCCGTCGCTCTCATGCTCGGCGTCTGCGAGCAGCTTGGCGCGTTCCGGATCGGCTTCCAGCACCGTGTCGATCAGGCTGGTCTGTGTGCCAGGCGCTTCCTGCGCCACCGCGCCGATGCGCCAGACGCTTGGCCATGAGATGTTGCCGTCGTCGGCGTGCAGCTGGCCGAGGATGACTTTCAGTAGGGTCGATTTGCCGGCGCCGTTGCGTCCCACCAGGCCAATGCGCCGCCCGGCGGGCAAGCTTGCGCTGGCGCCCTTCAGGATCTCGCGGCCCGCAATGCGGACGATAACGTTGTCGATGACCAGCATGGCGGCGGGCGTATAGCATGACGTCCAGAGTTTCACCCTCCCCTTGAGGGAGGGTCGAACAAATTCGAGCGCTCGCGCACGAATTTTTCGGGGAGGGGTGGACCACGTCACTGCGGAACCCTCCCCGAAATCGTCTTCGCTCCGCTCGGCCGATTTCGACCCTCCCTCAAGGGGAGGTCGGCTGCCTTGCTCTTTCGGCTTCGTCCGCTATAACCCGCGCGCTTTCGCATCCTGGAGCGGATCATGGCCGTCGAGCGCACCCTTTCGATCATCAAGCCGGACGCAACGCGCCGTAACCAAACCGGCGCGATCGTCGACCGCTTCGAGAAGGCGGGCCTGCGGGTCATCGCGTCGCGCCGCATGCGCCTGTCCCAGGCGCAGGCCGAAGCGTTCTATGCTGTTCACAAGGCTCGGCCGTTCTTCGGCAGCCTCGTGGCATTCATGACGTCCGGCCCCGTGGTGGTGCAGGTTCTGGAAGGCGAGAACGCCATCGCCAAGAACCGCGAAGTGATGGGCGCCACCGATCCGGCCAAGGCCGCCCCCGGAACGATCCGCAAGGACTTCGCCGAATCGATCGAAGCCAACTCGGTGCATGGCTCCGATGCGCCCGAGACGGCGGCGCAGGAGATCAGGTTTTTCTTCAGCGATCTCGAAATCGTTCCATAGTCCCTCATCGTCATCACCCGGTGCCGCCTTTCGCGGCATCCGGGTGACCCATAAAGACTGACGAGGGTGAATCTGCGATAATCATTATGGGTCGCCCGAATTATTCGGGCGATGACGGTTGAGGGAAGAGCTGTGAAAGAAAAAACAGTCGTCGTCACGGGCGGAACTTCGGGCATCGGCGAAGTCGCGGCGGTGAATCTGGCAAGGCAGGGCGCGCGCATCGTGCTGATCGCGCGGGATCGCGAGCGTGCTGCCGCCACCCTGGCGAAGCTCAAGGCGGCGAACGCATCGGCGAACCACGCGGCGCACTATGGCGATCTGTCGTCTGTCACCGACATGAAAAAGGTTGCCAAGGAAGTCGCCGACAGCGAGCCGCGCATCGACGTTCTGGTGAACAATGCCGGCGCGGTGTTCCTGTCGCGCAAGGTCAGCGTCGACGGGCTGGAGATGACCTTCGCCACCAATCACATGGCGTATTTCGTGGTGACGAACATCCTGCTCGACCGGCTGAAGGCCACGTCGGGTGCGCGCATCGTCTCGACCGCGTCCGATGCGCACAAGTCCGGCAAGCTCGACTTCGACGATCTGCAGAGCGAGAAGAGCTTCAGCTCGTTTCGCGTCTACGGCACCTCGAAGCTGTGCAATATCCTCTTCACGCGCGAACTGGCGCGGCGTCTGGACGGCACCGGCGTCACCGCGAACTGCCTGCATCCGGGCTTCGTCGGCACGCGCTTCGGCCAGAACAACGCCAACAACATCTTCATGAAGGGGCTGGCGAGACTGATCATGTCGTTCGGTCTGTCGCCGGAGGACGGCGCCAGGACGATCATCCATCTGGCCTCGTCGCCGGACGACGCCACGATCAGCGGCGAATATTTCTACAAGTGCAAGGTGGCAGAGGCATCGCTCGCCGCGCAGGACGACGATGCCGCGAAGCGCTTGTGGGATGTGTCGGCGAAAATCTCCGGTGTTGGATAAAACTCAACTGTCATCCCCGGCGAGCAGCGGCGAAGCCGATGCGAGGGAAGGGGACCCAGGATTCGGCGCAGCGCAACCGCTTCGAGTCCTGGGTCCCGTTCCCTCACTTCGCACGCTGCGCGCGCGAAGCTCGCCGGGGATGACAGCTGTGAATGATTAGAGAAATACCGCTCTGCCTTCCCGCAGCACCACTTTTCCCTCTGCCACCAACTTCAGCACCGCCCGATAGAGCTTGTGCTCCTCGACGAGGGTGCGTTCCTGCAAGCTCGCCGCCGTGTCGTCCGGAAACACCGGCACGGCGGCCTGGGCGATGATCGGGCCGCTGTCGAGCTCGGGCACGATGAAGTGCACCGTGCAGCCGGAGATGCGTACGCCGGCGTCGATCGCCTGTTGATGCACGCGAATGCCCTTGAACGCGGGCAGCAGCGAGGGATGGATGTTGAGCATCCGCCCCTGCCATTTGCGCACGAAGCCGTCGGAGTGGATGCGCATGAAGCCGGCTTCGCAGATCAGCTCGATCTTTGCTGCGCTCAAGGCGGCGTCGATCGCCGCATCGAATTCCTCGCGCGTTGCGAACGTCTTGTGCGAGAACGCCGTGGCCGGCACGCCCGCGGCGGCGGCGACCCTCAATCCTTCCGCCGTCTCGACATTGGAGAAAACGAGTGCGATCTCGGCCGGAAACGCCGGCTCGCGACACGCGGCGATCAGTGCAGCCAGATTGCTGCCGCGCCCGGAAATCAGAACGGCGGTGCGTTTCTTTGTCATGGTCCGTTCCAACAAAAATCACTTACCTCTCCCCCTTCGAGGGGGAGAGGGCAGGGTGAGGGGGTATCGAAGCGAATTGATCGGATAAGAAATTTGTGGCGCGCTGTTCGTGCGGCGCAGTCAATCTTCGAACGTTGGCGACCGACGTCAATCGCCCCCTCTTCCAACCCTCTCCCCCGCGCTGAGGGGGCGAGGGCAAATCGAGTGATGGATGAAATTCGGGGCGCGCTCACAACTTCAATGAACCGATATAGGTGACCTTCGCTTCGCCATCGCCGGCGACGAGTTCGCCGACGCGCATGGCCCTGTCGCCGCTCTCCTGGAAGGCGTCGATGACATGGCCGGCGCTATCGGGCGCCACGACCGCCATCAGTCCGAGGCCGCAGTTGAAGGTGCGCAGCATCTCGCGCTCGACGATCCCGGCCTGCCGCGCCAGCCAGCCGAACACCGGCGGCGGCGTCCAGCAGCTCAGATCGATCAGCGCGTCCAAGCCATCGGGCAGGGCGCGCGGCAGGTTCTCCGTGATGCCGCCGCCCGTGATGTGGGCCAGCCCCTTGACGCCACCGGCGCGAATCGCGGCAAGCCCGCCCTTTATATAAAGACAAGTCGGCGCAAGCAGCGCGTCTGCGAGGCTGCGCGACGGATCGAATGGTGCCGCTGCGCTATAGGCCGCGCCCGCATCGGCCACTACGCGGCGCACCAGCGAGAAGCCGTTGGAATGCAGTCCGCTCGAGGCAACGCCGATCACGATGTCGCCTGCGGCCATCTCGTTCGTCTTGGGCAGAACATGGCCGCGCTCCACCGCGCCGACCGTGAAGCCGGCGAGATCGAAATCGCCCTTGGCGTAGAGGCCGGGCATCTCCGCGGTTTCGCCGCCGATCAGCGCGCAGCCGGACTCGCGGCAGGCATGCGCGATGCCTTCGATGATGCTCGCCGCCTCATCGACGTTCAGCTTGCCGGTGGCGTAATAGTCCAGGAAGAACAGCGGCTCGGCGCCCTGCGCGATCAGATCGTTGACGCACATCGCCACCAGGTCCTGCCCGATGCCGGCGAACAGGCCGGTCTCGATGGCGATCTTGAGCTTGGTGCCCACGCCATCGGTCGACGCGACAAGGATCGGGTCGCGAAAGCCTGCGGCTTTGAGATCGAACAATCCGCCGAAGCCGCCGAGATCGGCTTCGGCGCCGGTGCGGCGCGTGGACCTGGCTGCCGGCGCGATGCGCCGCACCAGCGCTTCGCCGGCGTCGATGTCGACACCGGCATCCTTGTAGGTGAGATTGTTGCGGCCGGTCTTGTCGGTCATGGCGATGGTCCGGCGGTTCCGAGCCTCGTTTA
>JANYBR010000053.1 GCA_025360685.1 Pseudomonadota bacterium | reverse complement strand
CTGGCAGGTGTTCGCCGGATCGGTGCACAGCGGGTTGGGGTTGGGATTACCCGCGCCGCCCGGACCGGTCGGAAGAACCAGCGACGACGTCTTGCTGATCAAGTCGTCGGCCTGGAAGACGGCGCCAAAGCGCACGACGTGTGTGTCGCCGATGTGATAGGCGCCCTCGGCCTGGACGCCATAGGCCTCGTCACGCTTGTAGGCTGTTTGCGCGAGACCATTGAAGAGAATGTCGCCGACATTCGAACCCGGCGTGAAGAACAGGCTGGAATAACGTCCAAATCCGGAAACCTGGAAATCGAAGTTCCCCATCGAATGCAGGTAGCTGACGATCGCGTAGTGCGTGATCTCGCGCTGGCGTTCGTCCAAATTCTCGCTGGGAAAGGCAGTGTGGCCGTTGGCGTCGAGAACGAAGTCGCCGCTGCCCGCATCGAGCGGCCCGAGTCCGACGACACCGTCGAGACCGGCCGGCTGGAGGCCGCGCGAGTTCGGTATCTGGAACTGGCCGTTCGACGTGCCGATGATCGCCGTGATGCTGCTGTTTTGGTCCAGAATATCCTGGAGATATGCGAAGCCGTGCCACTGCTTGGTGCGGTCGTGCAGCGGATCGCCGCTTCCGTCGGGCGACTCGATGCCGAGTGTGTTGGTCTGCCAGTCGGCGGAAACGAAATAATTGAAGCCGCCGGACGAGCCGCCATAGTCGATGCTCGGATTGATCTCGCCGTGACTGCCGCCATAAATGCCGACTTGCCCGCCGGGTTCGAAGAGGCCGGTCTTCGTCTGCACGTCGATGATGCCGGCGGTGCGGTCGCCATATTCGGCGGGCAACGCGCCCGTGATCAGCTTGACGGAGTCGGCAAGCCTCGGATCGAGCGTTTGCCCGAACACGGAAATGCCTTCGGGAATGATGATGCCGTTCAGGCCATATTGCAGTCCGTTGTGCTCGCCGCGAATGTGCAGCTGCCCGAAAGAGTCTTGCGCTGCACCTGGCGCTTGAAGAATGACCTGGTTGAGCAGGGTGTTCTCGCCGCCCGGTTCGCTGTCGATGTCCTTTGCCGTGAGGGTGTAGGTCGAGGCGCCAAGTTGCGTCTCGATGCCGTTGCGCGCTTCGGCAAGTTTTTGCGCGGTGACGACGACTGTTTCGACGGAACCCGTTGAGCCGTCTGAAATCTGGGCTTGTGCAGTCGAAGCGAAGGTCATGGCCGCCGCCGTCGCCGCGGTGGCGAATAGGAAATTCCGGTTCATTGTCTAACTCCGAGATTGGATAGCGCACGGAGCCCCAAAAGCGGCGCGTGCTGCGATGAACTCACCCGGCGCATGGCGTTTGGCCATGCAAACTGGAGGTTCAGCTCAAACGAGAATGGAGTTAGGCGCTTGGAGGTGCGCGACCGCGCCAGCCGTGTGAAACCGGGTTCGCTGTGACAGGTACCGCACGCAGGATCGTTACGGGAACGACGACGGCCGTGATAAGCAGCGCAAGGACCGGAGCAGGCGTGAGATATTGTCCCGCGTGCAGAAATTCCTGACAGATCGGACAGTGTGCAGGGTCGTCAATCGGAGGCTTGGAGTTGTGTTGACCCGCAACCGCCGGGCCTGTGCTTGACTTTAGGTTTGTGCCGTCCGCGACAATCGTTCCGCCATTGTCACTGGCAGCGAAATGAATATGGGTCTGGACAACGTAGCTCTGAAAAAGAAACGCAACGAGCGTGGCAAGCAGGATAAACCTGTGCTGAAACGTTCCGCGCGCCGAACGCAGCCGCGCCATGCCTGACCGCGGCCGGTGCTTTCGAGCCCTCATCGAAGCAGAGTCCATGCGCACAGATAAGCCCAAGCACCACGCGCAGGCAACTCAATCTCGCGAAACTGTGTATTACGAAAAATGCGGATTCACTAACAATTCGGCCATCCGCGGAAACGTCGCAGATTTATGCGTTCTTCCACACTGGCGCACCGGATTTGTGGCCCACGCGGAAGCGCGGAGACTCGGTTTTCGCTACACCCTCAGCGCAGCGATGAAACTCACGGGTGCTTGCCGATGGTCGAACTTGGCGGGCGGACGACGACCGTGCTCTTGAGTTTGCAGTCGTAACAGGGATAGGGCGTGACACCGGAGTAGCAGGTCTTCCAGACGACGACATAGCCGCTTGGGCACGTCGCTGCGGTCGCTCCCAACGCGCAAGCGATCTGCGCGATCGCGCTGGCCAACAACACGATTACGCAAAGCTGAAGGCGCATCGACAAATATCTCAAACGCATCCGTGTGAGCCGTCAGACGAGCGCGAGATAGGCTTCGTACAGGCCTACGCACACCATCAGGGCGACGCCGGCGATGAACAATATGTTGGTCAGAATGGAACCTTCGCCCTCAGTCTCTTCGTTTTCCGCGAAGTACTCGCGATAGGCGCCCCCGGCGAGCAAGAGAATTCCCAAACCAAATATAGCCCAGATCATAACTCCCCCCGATTGGAGTCGGTCCGGCATAGATACTACTTTCCGAGGTTCGGTGACAATAAAAGGCGGCCCCGATGCCCGTCGCCCGCCGGAGGACAGGTCTTGTCAGGGCATGACGTCAGCCAGCGGCCAAAGTCACCTGTGCGCCGATGCCGTACATCGGGCCGGTGGCCTATCCGAGTTGTTCGGCCGTGCGGAACGAGTGATAGGCAAGAGCGAATATCGCGATCACCGCGGCTTCGATGACAAGCGGAGCGGTGTAAGCAGGGTTCCAGCCTCCGACGGCGATGTTGACAAGCCTGCCCGTGACCGCCATCGCCAGCAGCAAGAGCGCGGCGCGCGTATATTGCGACCGTCCATGAACCGCGGCGAGAATCGCGAACACGCTGGACGCGCCGAAAAATCCACCCATGTCGGAGCGTATCGTTGCCCGTCCAATCTCGCTGGCGGCGACAAGCCCCAGATCCCCGCCAAAACTCTCCGGGCGAAACCATGCCAGAAGCGTGGCGGCCAATGCCAAGAGCCCGACGATCGCGATGAGAACTCGCAAGAGCACGTTCATATGGTGTCCCCCCGAAGCCTGTCGTACACCCCAAGCTATCATTAGCTCGCTGACACCAGATTAAGCGCTGTGGTTACCAAAGCGTTATCGCGCGGTCGCGCGCGAGCGCGCCGGTCGCGAGCGTCGAGCCGGTTGTGCGCGTCCGCAGCCAGAATCTCCGCGACGAAAACGGTAGCCCGGCT
>JANYBR010000482.1 GCA_025360685.1 Pseudomonadota bacterium | reverse complement strand
TGTCGTAGGGAATCAGCACGCCCTTGATGCCTTTGGCGTCAAGATATTGCATGCTGCCCGTTCGGTGCATGAAGTTTGCAGAAATCGTACCCGAAGGTGCTGCAAAATCGCCCTTTGCGGTCTGGCTTGTGTTAAACGGCGTCGTCCAATCCGACTTAAAATACACGGCGTTGATCAGGTACATGATCGCCGGCTTGCGAGCCAGGTTGAACAGTTGCTGGTCCATGGTGTCGAACAGCCAACCAAGGCTGGCGACAAGCAACCGCCAGCGTAGATCGCGCCCCTCGCGCCCCTCGCGCGGATCGGGCCTAGAGGGTCGCGATCCGCGCTCTACAGACGCCTACTCATGGAGCCAAGTGCGTGAGCACGAAGATTGCGCACTGTAGAGCGCGCAAATCGGCGACAACCAACCTCCAAAGCGTGAATCGGGGCCCGCGACAATCAAATGTGCGGCATCATCAACTCGTCGCGACACGGTTCTCATCCAGATTGTCGCGCCCCTCGCATCCAGATTGACGCGCCACAGCACCACCATAGCAACCGACACCTGGAGACTGCCATGCCCTATCGCTTTGACCGAATTGAACCGAGCAAGACCGCGATGATCGTGGTCGATATGCAGAACGACTTCGTAGCCGAAGGTGCAAAGCTGCAGTCGAAGCAGGCGCACGCCATGGTGCCAAAGCTCGCCGCGACTTTGCGGTTTTGCCGCGAACAAGGGATTCGTGTGATCTACACGACCCACGTTCATCGCAAGGACGGCTGCGATATGGGCCTGTACGACGACCTGTATGCGCCGATCGCAGATCGTTCATCGCTGGTGGATGGCTCCCCCGGTGTCGAAATCTACTCCGACATCGCCCCATCGCCGGACGAGCACGTCATCAAGAAGCATCGTTACAGCGCGTTCTTCGCGACTGACATGGACTTGATTCTTCGCGAATGGGGTGTCACATCGGTGGTGATCTCCGGAACGACGACCGAGAACTGCTGTCACGCCACTGCACGCGATGCCATGTTTCACAACTACAAGGTAGCGTTTCTCTCCGATGCGACCGGGACGTTCGACTACCCTGACGTGGGATGGGGAGCGATGAACGCGGCCGAAGTGCACAAGGCCACACTCACGATCCTCGCGTTCTCGACAGCGCACGTAATGACGGTGGACGAGTTCCGCGCCCTCGCCGGCGCCGAGGAGGAGCGGCCCATGCAAGCGTTGGCTGCATGATTTGCTCCAGCACTTGTTGACAGCCCGAAACAAGCTTTCGTCCCCCCGGCGACTGCGGCGAGCGAAAAGCGGGGGATCTTCGATTCCCTGAAACGCGCAAGATCGGGTTCGCTGTGGTGAACCTGACCTCAAGCGCATCTTGCGATTCGCGTCCCAATCGCGGTCGCGCGTCTAGCAGACGGTCAAACCTCTGCCGCATCGGCAACACGTTGTGGAGCGGGCCGCCGGGTTTTATCTCTGATGGTGAATTGGCCGTGAGCGAATGATGTGCGACCGGCTACCGCTACGCCGGCAAGCCGGGTTCACACAAGGAGACATCAAATGACAGACCTGTCCACCCACCCCACGCAGATCGCTGGCGCCTGGCTGGCCGACTTCACGTCCGCGCTGGCGAGCAACGATGTCGATGCCGCGATCGCGCTGTTCGAGCCGGAGAGTTATTGGCGCGACCTCGTCGCCTTCACCTGGAACATCCGCACTCAGGAAGGTCCGGAGGCGATCCGCGCGATGCTGACGGCGCGGCTGGTCGACACGCAGCCCACCGCGTTCGCGGTCGAGGGCGAAGCCACCGAGGCGGGTGGTGTGGTCGAGACTTGGTTCACCTTCGAGACCGCGGTCGCCCGCGGTCGCGGCCTCCTGCGGCTTCGGGACGGCAGAGCATGGACGCTGCTGACGACGATGACCGAGCTCAAGGGCTTCGAGGAGCACAAGGGCGAGCGCCGCGTCAAGGGGGCCGAGCACGGCGTGCACCCGGGTCGCAAGACCTGGCTCGAGCGACGCCAGGAAGAGGCCGCCACGCTCGGCTACACCGAGCAGCCCTATTTCGTCATTATCGGTCGTTGTCAAGGCAGTTGTCGCATAAATTGAAGATCAAGCGGCCTTTCGATCAGGTGAGATGGTCTGGTTAATTGGTTTCTCTTTCTCCGGGTTTAGATGGACCTGTTCGATGCGCGTCCAGTTTCGGG
>JANYBR010000477.1 GCA_025360685.1 Pseudomonadota bacterium | reverse complement strand
GTTCTCTACACGGTTCAAGCCGTCGGCGTGAAGACGGACTGCAGCTTCGACGCCGTCGAGGGCACCGCTGATTCCAGTCTCGTTGTAACCTTCCGTGCGACGCGCTCGCCGACCGGAGATCGCGCCGACTATGCCGTGCCGTTCTACGCCGCCATCATTCGAGATTCGACGGCCATCATCAGCAAACAAATATTGTCGGCGCCATTCACTTTCCAGCCGGGCGAGGCGACAACGACGTTCACAGCCGAAGTTCCGTCGCTGCTTGTTCGGCTGGACAACGGCAAGAGGCCATATGACTACGGCCTGCTCACAGGAATACAGCTGACCCAGGCACAGCTCGATTACAACAAGAAGATGGGACACTTCGCGCCATGAGCGCGCTGGGCGCCGAGTTGAGCGCGATCGCAGCCGCTGCGTTCGCGGCAGAGGGACTGTCGCAGTCGTTCGGTCAGGTGACGCGATCCGACCGGCCCGATCTGGCGCAGTTCCAGTGCAATGGCGCGCTTGCAGCAGCCAAGGAGGCCAAGGCCAATCCTCGCGCCGTCGCAGACAAAATCGCCGCGCGACTGAAAACCAATTCGCTGTTCGCCAAAGTCGCGATCGCTGGTCCTGGCTTCATAAATCTGGACGTCACGGACGGCGCGCTCACTGCGCGTGGCGCGGCGCTCGCCAAAGACGCACGACTGGGCGCCCCCGAGACGGGCAGGGGCAAAACGATTGTCGTCGACTTCGGCGGGCCGAATATCGCCAAGCCGATGCATGTCGGTCATCTGCGTTCGGCGATCCTGGGGGACTGCCTGCAACGGCTCTATCGCGCCAATGCCTGGACCGTGGTCAGCGACATCCATCTGGGCGACTGGGGCTTGCAGATGGGACAGCTCATCTCCGAGATCGGCCATCGCGGCATCGCCCCGATCTATTTCGACGCCAACGTCTCCGGTCCGTATCCGGCCGAATCGCCGGTGACGATGGACGATCTTGAGGAGATCTACCCGGCTGCTGTGGCAGCCTGTCAGGCCGACGAAGGCAGGCTCAACGAAGCGCGCCAGGCGACGGCGGAATTACAAGCTGGCAGAGCAGGTTATCGGGCACTCTGGAAGCACTTCTTTAACGTCTCCAAATTCGGCCTGGACCGCGAGTATGGAAGTCTCGGCGCGCACTTCGACATGTGGAAGGGCGAAGCCAGCGTCGATCCCATCGTCGGACCGATGATCGAGGATTTGAAGGCCCGCGGCATCGCGACAGTGAGCGAGGGCGCCCTCGTCGTGCATGTCGAACGCAACACCGACAAGAAGGAGATGCCTCCGCTCATCCTGGTGAAGCAGGATGGAGCCGTGCTTTACGGCACCACCGACCTTGCCACGATTATTGACCGCGTTCGCGAGCAAAATCCCGACCTCATCCTCTATGTCGTCGACCAGCGCCAGCACCTGCACTTCGAGCAGGTGTTCCGTGCCGCCGAAAAGGCGGGCATCACCGGCAAGGCCGTTCTCGAACATGCGGGTTTCGGCACCATGAACGGGACCGACGGCAAGCCCTTCAAGACCCGCGCCGGCGGCGTGATGAAACTGTTCGACCTGATCGCCATGGCCACGACGGAAGCCGAGAAGCGCCTGGCCGAGCAGGGCATCGGAGCCGACTACAGCGCCGACGAGCGCGCCGATATCGCAAAGAAGGTGGCGATCGCGACGATCAAGTTTGCCGACCTCTCCAACTATCGTCACACCGATTACGTTTTTGATCTTGAACGCTTCTCGCGTTTCGAGGGCAAGACGGGTCCATACTTGCAATATGCCGCGGTGCGCATCCAGTCGATCCTGCGCCGCGCCGCGGGCGAGGGCCACGCGATCGGCGAACCTGCGATCCGTTCGCCCGAGGAGCGTACGCTCTTTCTGCAACTGCTTTCTCTGCCGGACGCGATGGCGGCGGCGGAGAAGGGACGCGCGCCCAACATTCTTTGCGACTACACATTCACCCTGGCCCAGCAGTACAGCCGCTTCTATGCCGAGCACCACATCCTCTCCGAACCGGATGCGGCAATCCGCGCGTCGCGGCTCGGCCTCTGCCGGCTGACTCTGGCGGCGTTGGTCAAAACCCTCGCCATTCTGGGCATCGAAGTGCCGCAAAGAATGTGAGTAAAACCACGGATTTTCCGGCTTTCGTTGACTCGCAAACCACCCCCTCTAGAATGGCCGCAACATCGTCATCCGCCGTGAGGCGCGTGTTGATGGCCAACACATGATCCCTCGCGGGAGACATCGGGAAACATCCCGAGGCCGAAGGAGCAACCGCCCCGGAAACTCTCAGGCAAAAGGACCGCGATCGGAGATGAACTTCTGGAAAGCGTGACCACCGGTTGGGCGGTCTCCACCGAAGGGGTAACCGCCGGCCGATCTTCGAATCGGTCAGCGCGGGAAATCTCTCAGGTCCAATGACAGAGGGGCGCGAGTGCCGCAGGGATGCGGCGCGCGCCGGCATAACCTCTGTATGCGGACTATTTATGGCCGATCCGAACGAAGTCCTGTGCAAGACGCCGCTGCATGCCTTGCATGTCGAGCGCGGCGCCAAGATGGTGCCGTTCTCCGGCTACGAGATGCCCGTGCAGTATCCCGCCGGCGTCCTAAAGGAACACCTGCACACGCGCGACAAGGCTGGGCTGTTCGATGTCTCGCATATGGGTCAAGCGTTCTTGTCCGGCAGTGATCCGTCGAAGGCGCTGGAGCGGCTGACGCCCGCCGATGTCAGCGGCCTCAAGGAAGGCTTGCAGCGCTACGGCCTGTTGCTGAATGAACGCGGCACGATCAAGGATGATTTCATGTTCTCTCGCCTCACTGGCGAGGCACCTCTCTATCTGGTCGTGAATGCGGGCACCAAAGACGGCGATTTCGAATACATCGCCGGCGAGCTGAAAGGGATCGCGAGTCTCGAACTACGGCCCGACCGCGCCCTGCTCGCGCTGCAAGGACCGGCTGCGGCGATTGTCCTGGAGCGGCATTCGCCTGGCATATCGAAGCTCACATTCATGAAGGTCGTGCGCTGCAGCGTAGCCGGCGCGCCGGCGATCGTCAGCCGATCCGGCTACACGGGCGAAGACGGATTCGAGATTTCGCTCGAAGCCATTCACGCGGAGCGAGTGGCGCGCGCGCTGCTCGGGGAGACGGAGGTCCTGCCCATCGGTCTTGGCGCACGCGATAGTCTTCGTCTCGAAGCGGGTCTTTGCCTCTACGGGCACGACATCGACGAGACGGTCAATCCGGTCGAGGCCAGTCTCGTCTGGTCCATCGGCAAGCGCCGCAAGCTCGACAAGGATTTTCCGGCGGCCGAGAAAATCTTGGACGCGGTCTTCAACGGCACGGCGAAAAAGCGGGTCGGCATCCGGCCCGACGGCAAGGCGCCGGCGCGTGAAGGCACCGAGATCGCCGACAAGACAGGCCGCGCAATCGGACAAATCACAAGCGGCGGCTTCGGGCCGAGCCTGAATGCGCCGGTGGCGATGGGCTATGTCGAAACCGCTTTCGCCGGCGACTGCACCGAGATCGATCTGATCGTGCGCGGCAAGTCCATGCCGGCCCGTGTATCGCCGATGCCGTTCGTCCCCCACCGCTATCGTCGAGCCATCTGAAAATTCAGGAGCAGTTTCATGAGTGAAGTCCGATTTACCGATCAGCATGAATGGGTCCGGCTCGATGGCGACGTGGCCACCATCGGCATCACCAAATACGCCGCCGAACAACTCGGCGACGTTGTGTACGTCGAACTGCCCGAGACCGGCCGCAAGGTCGGCGCCGGCGGCGAGGCGGCCGTGGTCGAAAGCGTCAAGGCGGCAAGCGAAGTCTACGCGCCGGTCGGCGGCGAAGTGACCGCTTCCAATCCGGCGCTCAGCGAAGATCCAGCGAAGGTCAACGCCGATCCGGAAGGTGAGGGCTGGTTCTTCAAATTGAAACTGGCCGACAAAGGCGAATTCGCAAAGTTGATGACGGCAGACAGATATGCGGAGTTCGTGAAAGGGCTGTGATTTTACCTTTGGTGTCATGGCCCGCAAATGCGGGCCACCCAGTTGAAGCGCGTCGCGTTCAAGAAGAACTGGGCACCGACCAAATATCTGACGCCGCGAAGGTGTCACCTGGGTGGCCGGCACTAGGCGGGCCATGACAAGTAAGGACAGAGAAAAGATGCGCTACCACCCACTCACGCCAGACGACCGCCTCACAATGCTCGAGCGCATCGGCGTCACCAATGTCGACGCCCTGTTCCGCGACGTGCCGCAATCGGCCGTCGTGCCGCTCTCCGCATTCGATCTGCCCGACGGTCAGGGCGAACTCGAGGTCGAGCGCGCACTTTCGCGCATGGCCTCGAAGAGCGTGGCGGCAGGTGCAGGCCCGTTCTTCTGCGGCGCGGGCGCCTACAGGCATCATGTGCCAGCGGCCGTGGATCATCTGATCCAGCGTTCCGAGTTCCTCACGTCCTACACGCCGTACCAGCCCGAGATCGCGCAGGGCACCTTGCAGTACATGTTCGAGTTCCAGACCCAGGTCGCTCTACTGACCGGCATGGAAGTCGCCAACGCCTCGCTCTATGACGGCTCGACCGCGACTGCCGAGGCGGTGTTGATGGCCCAACGCATCACCAAGCGGCCCAAGGCGATCCTGTCGGGCGGCCTGCATCCGCATTACTCCGAAACGGTCGAGACGATGGCCGAGCTGTCCGGCCAGGTGGTGCGCGCGAAGGCGACGCCGGGCAAACCGGACGATGTCATCGCGTTGATCGACGATGAGACCGCCTGCGTGGTGGTGCAGAGCCCGGACGTGTTCGGCCTGATCCGCGATTTAAAACCCATCGCCGCTGCGGCGCATGCCAGGGGTGCGCTGCTGATCGCAGTGGTGACCGAGATCGTTTCTCTCGGCCTTCTCGAAGCGCCTGGTCTGCAGGACGCCGACATCGTCGCCGCCGAGGGCCAGTCCATCGGCAATGGCCTCAACTTCGGCGGTCCCTATGTCGGACTGTTCGCCACCAGAGAAAAGTTCCTGCGTCAGGTGCCGGGTCGCCTGACCGGCGAGACAGTCGATGCTGCCGGCAAGCGTGGCTATGTGCTGACCCTCTCGACTCGCGAGCAGCACATCCGCCGCGAAAAGGCGACGAGCAACATCTGCACCAATTCCGGCCTGTGTTGCCTCGCCTTCACCATCCACCTCTCGCTCCTTGGCGAAGAGGGGTTGACCCGACTGGCTCGCCTCAATCATGCGGCGGCCTGTGCGCTCGCGGACAAGCTCGACAAGGTGAAGGGCGCCCAGGTGATCACGCCAACCTTCTTCAATGAATTCACTCTCAAACTATCCAAGCCCGCCGCGAACGTTGTCGAGGCGCTGGCCAAAAAGGGCATCATCGCCGGCGTACCGGTCTCCCGCCTGATGCCGCACGATCCGGCGGTACGCGATCTTCTGATCGTTGCCGCGACCGAGACCAACACCGACGAAGATGCCGATGCCTTCGCCAAAGGGCTTGCAAAGGTGCTGTCATGACCATGAACAATCAGGGCCGGCCCTCCGCAGTGGGCACGAGCGAAAATCACGAACTGCCGACCATCTCCGGCGATCGCGGCCTCGACCATGAAGAGCCGCTGATCTTCGAGATCGGCCGCGACGGCATGACCGGTGTCGACCTGCCGGACGTGCAGATGTCCGAGACGCGCCTCGGCGGCATGCGCCGCAGAAAGCCGATCGGATTGCCCGGGCTCTCCGAGCCGGAAGTCATCCGCCACTATGTGCGTCTGTCGCGCATGAACTATGCGATTGATGCCGGGCTCTATCCGCTCGGCTCCTGCACGATGAAGCACAATCCGCGCCTCAACGAGAAGGTGGCGCGGCTGCCGGGCTTCGGCGATCTGCATCCACTGGCGCCGCAATCGACGGTCCAGGGCGCACTGGAACTCATCGGCGAACTCATGATGTGGCTCACCACCTTGACCGGCATGCCGGCCGTGGCGATGTCGCCCAAGGCCGGCGCGCATGGCGAACTGTGTGGGCTTCTTTCCATTCGAGCCGCAATTGCGGCACGCGGCGAAGTCCGCAAGCGTATCCTGGTGCCGGCATCCGCCCACGGCACCAATCCCGCGACGGCGGCCTTCGCCGGTTTCGTCATCGACGAAGTGAAGGGCACGGCGGACGGGCGGGTCGACATGGTCGAGCTGGAAGGCAAGCTCGGTCCCGACGTGGCCGCGATCATGCTGACCAATCCGAACACCTGCGGCCTGTTCGAGCGCGACATCCGCCACATGGCCGACGCCACGCACAAGGCGGGCGCCTATTTCTATTGCGACGGCGCCAACTTCAACGCCATCGCGGGCAGGGTGCGGCCGGGTGACCTCGGCATCGATGCGATGCATATCAATCTCCACAAGACATTCTCGACTCCGCATGGCGGCGGTGGTCCGGGCGCGGGCCCGGTGGTGCTGTCGGCAGCGCTCGCGCCATTCGCGCCCTTGCCGCTTCTGGTCCGCGATTCAAGAGGCTTCCGCCTGATCGAGGATCGCGACGAATTGCCAGCCCGCGCCAAACCGTTCGGCCGCATGTGCGCATTTCACGGCCAGATGGGCATGTTCGTGCGCGCGCTCGCCTACATGCTCAGCCATGGCCGCGACGGGGTGCGCCAGGCCAGCGAGGATGCCGTGCTCTCGGCCAACTATATTCTGGCGTCGCTCAAGGACGTGATGAGCGCGCCCTACGGCAACGGCCCGTGCATGCACGAGGCGCTGTTCGACGACTCTTTCCTCGAGGGCAGTGGCGTGACCACGCTCGACTTCGCCAAGGCGATGATCGACGAGGGCTATCACCCGATGACCATGTACTTCCCGCTGGTCGTGCATGGCGCGATGCTGATCGAGCCGACCGAGTCGGAGTCCAAGGAGTCTCTCGACCGCTTCATCCATGTCCTGCGCGAACTGGCGCTTGAGGCGATCGCCAAGAACACGGTGCGCTTCGACGGTGCGCCGCGCTATGCGCCGCGCCGCCGCCTCGACGAGACCGCTGCCGCCCGCAAACCGGTGCTGCGCTGGAAACGAAAAGACCTGCCGCAGGCGGCTGAGTAACACCCCTCCGTCATGGGCGGCCTTGGTTCATAGCGGCGGTGTATGAACGCCCACCCTTGGAACAATCCAAGACGCGCGCCCTTACGCTGTCGCTAAGGGCGGTGGCCGGGTCGTGAAGCTTGTCCTCCGGCCGCGCTTCGCGCGGACCGGGGGGCCCGGCCATGACGTGGAAAAAGAAAAACCCCCGCCCGGTACATCCGCGGACGAGGGTCAAGTTGTGTCCCTAGGAGGAGACGAAAGCGCGGGCCGGGCTAACCGGCCATGAGAAATTCTGCGGTGCAGCGATGCACCTTCAGGCCGGCGCGAACCTTGGTCGCTACGTCGCCGCAAGCCTGATCGAGTTGTTTCTGGCTGAGACCCTTCACGCGGGTCAGATCCGTTCCGTTGAAAGAGGTCATCGACATCGCCGCGCCGGTCACATCGGCACCATCAAGATCGGCGTGCGACAGGTTCGAGCCGGACAGATCGCTGCCCCGGAACGAGGCATTGCGGAAGTCCGAATTCGAGACGCACATCAAGACGCCCCGGGAACTTGCGCCCACATCCAAGGTGGACCGCAGACAGGTATCGGACGGGTCGGCGCCGCGCATGACGGCGGGCGCGGACAGGGCCTGCGAAATCGTCACTGCGATCAGGGCGAGGGTGAAAACCAGCAGCTTGGACACGGCAAGTCTCGTTTCGATACAGGCCCCCCGTTCGTCGCAAGGTCCGTGCCCGCGCCGGATTTCCGCAA
>JANYBR010000045.1 GCA_025360685.1 Pseudomonadota bacterium | reverse complement strand
GGCAATAGCCATGACGGCGCGCGTTCTGGTCGTCGACGATATACTCTCGAACGTCAAACTACTCGAAGCCAAGCTGACGGCCGAGTATTTCGAAGTGGTCACCGCGTTCAACGGGCTCGAGTGCCTCGCCAGGATGGACGAGGTGGTTCCGGACATCGTGCTTCTCGACGTCATGATGCCGGGCATGGATGGCTTCGAAGTCTGCCGCCGCATCAAGAGCAATCCCAAGACTGCGCATGTCCCCGTCGTGATGGTCACGGCGCTCGACCAGCCGAGCGACCGCGTCGCCGGTCTGGAGGCCGGCGCCGACGATTTTCTCACCAAGCCAGTCGATGACGCCGCTTTGTTCGCCCGGGTGCGCAGCCTGGTGCGCCTGAAGATGATGACCGACGAGCTGCGCATGCGCGAGACCACCGGCCAGAGTATGGGCCTGGTCGACCCGGCAACGACCTTGATGGACGCCAATCCCACGGGCCGCATTCTGGTCATCGAGGACCGCCCGGAGTCTGTCGCCTGGTTCTCATCTGCGCTCGCGCCCGGACATCAGGTTTCGTCGGTCGACACCTTCGAAGAGGCGCTGGTTCGTGTTCGCGGCGGCGACTCCGATCTGATCGTCGTCAGCCTGGGCATGCGCGGCTTCGACGGCCTGCGCCTGTGTTCCCAGCTGCGTTCGCTTCCTGAGGGGCGCAATGTTCCGATCCTGGTCGTCGTCAGCGATGCCGACCGTCGCAAGCTGACCCAGGCGCTCGAAATGGGCGTCAATGACTACCTGACCCGCCCCGTCGACAAGAACGAACTCGTCGCGCGCGTACGCACGCAGCTGCGCAAGAAACGCTATGCCGACCGCCTGCGCCACAATGTTCAACTCAGCCTGGAGATGGCCATCACCGACCAGCTGACAGGCCTGCACAATCGCCGCTACATGTCGCGCCATCTCGACAATCTGGTCGAGTCGGCCAGCCGCACCGGCAAGCCGCTGGCGTTCCTGATCCTCGACATCGATTACTTCAAGGCGGTGAACGACGGGCACGGCCACGATATCGGCGACGAGGTACTGAAGGAATTCGCCAACCGCATCGCCGCCAACGTACGCGGCATCGATCTGGCCTGCCGCTACGGCGGCGAGGAATTCGTCGTGGTCATGCCGGACACCGATGTTTCGTTTGCCTTCACGATCGCCGAGCGCTTGCGCAAGAGCATCGAGACCACGCCGATCGTGATCAGTCGCGCACCGGGCACGCTCAACATTACCATCAGCATCGGAATCGCCGGGTCCGAAGGCCAGGCCGATACCGCGGACGCGCTGCTGCACCGCGCCGATCAGGCGCTCTACAGCGCCAAGCGCAACGGTCGCAATCGCGTCGTCGCGGCAGCCGCCTAAGCGTTGCGTAGCGGTAGGTTCGAATTCACGCAGACCTGACCCTTCCCATTCGCACTTGAATTTCCCCCGCCAGCGCTGCATTTGAGCGGCATGGGTACATTCATGCGGCCCTCAGCGGCCGCTTACGAGGAGTAATCATGGTCACGACGCACAAAGGCGAGTGTTTCTGCGGCTCCGTTAAAATCGAAGTCTCCGGCGAGCCGGAAGGAATGGGCTACTGTCATTGCCGCTCGTGTCGTTCCTGGTCCGGCGGGCCGGTAAATGCGTTCAGTCTGTGGAAGCCTGTTGCGGTGCGCGTCACGTCAGGTGAAGGCAATCTTGCGACATTCAAGAAGACGCCAGGCAGTGAACGGAAATACTGCACGAAATGCGGCGGTCACCTGATGACCAATCACCCCGGCCTCGGCCTGGTCGATGTATTCTCGGCGACGATTCCCACGCTGAAGTTCGTGCCCGGCGTGCACATCAACTACTCCGAAACTGTGCTGCGCATGAAGGACGGGCTGCCCAAACTCAAGGACTTTCCCAAGGAGTTCGGCGGATCGGGCGAGCCAGTTCCGGAATAGGCGACGGAGCGCACCCGGGCGGTCGCTCAGCGCGCGCGTTCGCACAAATGCAAAGCGTGAGCCTGGCAGCTGGCGGTCGTACCGGCGGTCAATAGTTCGTCGACACCGTAATGAAGTTATAATTGATCAAGAACCAGGCGAGGGCGAGCGAGGCGGTCACGATCAGTCCGTCAGTGAACTTGGTCCACCAGATTCTGTTCGGGTCGCGCAGTGCCGTACCGAATTCGATAATCGGGACGATGGTGCCGGCGATCGCCATGATCGAGAGCAACTGCAAGATGCGCACCAAACCGTCGCTCTGAGCGTCAAACACCGACAGTCTCAGCTGGCCTGAAAGCAGAAACGCGGCCCATCCACCGATCGCCACAACGTCGATCAGGGCAAAGATTCGCGTGAGTCGATAGAGCAAGGCGGCTCTGCCGCTCAGCGCGAAGGGTTGCGAATAGCGCCAGCGCAGGATCGCCTTGATCGGCCAGAACACGACCGTCAGCGCAAGCATCAGAACGGAGGCGCCCAGAAGCGACAAGACGAATATCGCGGACTGCCAGAATGATACCGGCTGCAGCACCAGGATCGGCGGAAACAGCTCCGAGCTCACCCATCTGACGTGACCGTCCTGCAGGCGTGCGACTAAGCGGCGCGTTCCATGCTCCTCTCGCCAGACAAACGGTGCGACCTCGATCCATTTTTTGACGCCGCCGGCCGCGGCAAGAGCGGGCAGGCTGAGCGAGCCATCCTTATCGGCCACGATTTCGATGGGCTGGGCGATCCGCGCCACGCTAAAAAAATTGGAATCCGAGCGTCTGCTCACGATGTACGCGCCGGCGACGGCCTTGGCGTCGGCTGGCGCGCTGGCAAGCGGCGTCGCCAGCGTAGGTGCGGGTCCCGGGAAGTAGCGATCCATGAAATGGTCGAGCAGGAACGTGCGCAGATTGTCGACCAGACTCGTCTCGTGGCCGGCACTGTTGAGCGAGACGAACAAACCGACATTCTGATCCAGGATCAGGTGGAGATCGCTGTGAAAGACCTGTGTGTCGCCGCCATGGCCGACAATCGGATGGCCGTTGCGATCCTCGTGATAAAAGCCAAGCGCCATGGCGGCGAGAGGCGGCGTCGGCTGAAATGCGGCACGATGCATCAGCATTGCCGTCTCTGGCTGCAGAATCTTGACGCTGTCGTAGGAGCCGTTGTCGAGATGGGCGATCATGAAGTGCGCCATGTCGTCCGCGGTCGCAGTGAGCGCTCCGGCGGGACGCATGCTGATGAATTCGAACGACTGCGGCTTGCCTTCCGGCACGTAGTACCCCTTCGACATGTCGGAGGCCAGCGCCGCGGGCAGCGGCTGCG